>NZ_JASOKQ010000032.1:0-20632 GCF_030216265.1 Corynebacterium sp. UMB0012 | reverse complement strand
TTTTTGGAAGCAGAAACCGCCACAGGAAATAATAGAAATCAAGGCAAATGCCTAGGAACAAAACTCGGGGCACTTCAAAATAGCGATGCCTAAAGGCAGGTTAATACGGCTAGCCATGACCGCCACATACACAATGGCGGTGATCTCAGCGACGGGGAAAACCGTCATCATCACCGCATTCTGCACGCGCCGTGCGTCCGTGGAGGCGATGGCCAGCAGCTCGCCGGCGGTGCGGGGCTCGCCTGCGATGCCCCGCGGATCCTGAATCCTATCCGTGATGGACATGCGAACATCGTGCCCAATTACTAGCATGGCTCGCGCGTTGAGGCCGCGTCCGAACCATGCGGCTATGGCATTAAGACCAAAAGCTGCCCCCAATACCACCAGCCACATGCCTAATCGGTCAACGGATCCTTTCGACACAGCTTCATCAATGGCATGTCCCACGATCACTGGAGTCGATCCGTTAAGCAGAAAAGATACAGTCATGCAGAGTGCGGCCGGCACAGTGAGGGATGGACGAGAAAAGACAGTCTTTAGCAGCCACCTGGGATCTGATGGTGCAGGAAGTGTCCTCATAGGCAGCCATTCTAATTCGCGGTAGGTTAGATGGGCTATGACGACTCGCCGCCCCGATCCCAGCCACTTCCCTAGCTACCGCAAGGCCTCCACTAGACAAGGCCCCGGCTTCCGCAATGCCGCGCAACGTACCGCTTCCGCCCAGGCCTTCCGCCGCGGCGCGAGCACCTACCACGATGTGCGCCCCGGCTATCCGGACGAGGTTTCTGCCCTTATCGCTGACGCCCATACCGTTGCCGATATTGGTGCCGGTACTGGAAAACTCACCGAATCCCTACCCAATCCTCGGGTTTTGGCTCTGGAGCCCTCCGCAGATATGGCTGGAATTCTCGCAGCACGCCTCCACCTGCCAGTCCTTCGTGCTACGGCCGAAAACACCGCGCTTGCCGACGCCTCCTTAGACGCCGTCTGCCTCGCCCAAACCTGGCACTGGGTCGACGTACCAGCCGCCTGTGCAGAGCTTGACCGCGTCCTCGCGCCGGGCGGGAAGATTCTCCTGGTGTGGAACACGCTTGATGTCAACGCGGACCCCTGGATCCTGCGGCTGTCTCGGATCATGCACTCCGGGGATGTACATAAACCAGGCTTTTATCCGAACTACACGGAGCCGTGGTCTTTAGACCACGAGCTGCGCTTGACCTGGGAGAACGAGCTTACCCCGGAGCAGCTTCACCAGCTGATGCACACCAGATCCTATTGGCTGCGCAATGGCAAAGCCATCCATGAACGCATGACCCACAACCTGGATTGGTACCTCTACGAGCATATGAGGTTTAAGCCGGGGCAAAAACTACGCATCCCGTACCGCACGGATGCCTTCGTGCTGGTACGGGATTCGGATTAGAGCAGGACCTGCGCCAGTAGCGAGCCCACCACGCAGGAGGTGAACACCGAGATGGCGCCGGGAACGAGGAAGGAGTGGTTGATGACGAACTTGCCAATGTGGGTAGTTCCCGTGCGGTCGAAGCCGATACAGGCTAGGTCCGAAGGGTAGGTTGGCAAGATGAAGTAGCCATATGCTGCGCCATAGAAACCAACGATAATGGCGGGGTCGATTCCCAGCTGCAGGCCGATCGGAGCGATGGCAACCAGGGCGGCGGCCTGGGAGTTAACCAGCTTGGACACGATGACCAGTACCACCGCGTAGGCCCACGGGGCGGCCTCCACCACGGACCCTAGGTTGGATTCCAGGGCATCGATATGGGCTTGGAAGAAGGTATCTGCCATCCATGCCACACCGAAGACGGAGAATACTGCGGTCATACCGGCCTTAAAGACTGGCGTGGACGCGATCTTCTTCGGGTCAGCCTTGCAGCTAAGCAGGATGATCGCGCCGGCAACAAGCATGACCATTTGGATAACCAGATTCATCGAAAGCGGGCTCAGCTCACCATCGTCGCCAGGGACCAGCGGGCGCAGGAATTCGAACGCACCGAGCGCCACCACGCTGGCGATAGCCACGAGGAAGATAACTACCGCTCGTTTTGCTTCTGGCGAAAATTCTTCATCCATGAGCGACCCGGTGGACTGGTGAATGCTTTCTGCGAACTCCGGATCCTTCATGCGCTCCTGGAATGCCGGGTCCTCGTCTAGGTCCTTGCCGCGGCGCAGCGACCACAGCGAGGCAAGAATGACACCGGCAAGCGAGGCGGGCATAGCCACCATGAGGATCTGCGGAATGGAATAGGCGTGATCGATAGCGCCGGCATTTTCCGCGATGATGGACGCTAGGGATACGGTGGCCACAGACACTGGAGAGGCCGTAATACCCATTTGAGCCGACGTCGATGCCACGGCCATGGGACGCTCTGGGCGGATGCCTTTCTTCAGGGCAATATCCTCGATGATCGGAAACATCGTGTACACCACGTGACCCGTACCGCACAGTACCGTCAGGAACCAAGTGGTCAGCGGCGCGAGGATGGTGATGCGCTCTGGGTGGGCACGGAGAAACTTCTCGGCAAATTGCATCATCACTTCCAGGCCACGCGCCTGTTGCAAGGTGGCCGCGCAACCAATGACCGCAATGATGGTCAGCATCACGGACACCGGCGGCTCACCCGGGGCGAGGCCGAAGACAAAGACCATGAGCATCAAACCGATGCCGGAAATAAGACCAAGCCCTATACCACCATAGCGAGTGCCCAATAGCAGGGCGCTGAGGATGATGATGACCTGGAGCACGATGGCCAGAATTGAATCTGGCGCAATTACGCTGGCTAGCATGCTGAGCCCTCCATCACGAGAGAATGATTAACTGGTTATATCCTATCCAGACCCACATGAACGGATATAAACGGAAAGGCGAGCGGATTCTCACACCGTGTCCGGTGTAAAAATCGCTCGCCTGGATGCTATAATCCCAGCGTAACGGGCATACTGCTAGCGCTTCTTTCCGCGCCTCTCCCTCACTCGCACTGCGATTCGGATAGGCGTTCCGTGGAAGCCAAACCGCTCGCGGAACTTGCGCTCAAGGTAGCGGCGATACGCTGCATCCAAGAAGCCCGTCGTAAACAAGACGATGGTCGGCGGCTGAGTCGAGGCCTGCGTGGCGAACAATACGCGCGGCAGGCGGTTATTCTTCATCGGCGGCGGGTTAGCCGCGATAGCCTCACGCAGCCAGTTATTCAGCTGGCCCGTGGACACACGCTGATCCCAGCTTTCCAGTGCCTCAATCATGGCCGGCTCCAGCTTCTGCAGCGCGCGGCCCGTTTCCGCAGAGATATTCACTCGCGTAACCCACGGCAAGTGGCTCAGCTGCTGATCAATCTCGCGGTCCAGGTAGTAGCGGCGATCCTCATCCATGAGGTCCCACTTATTAAACGCAATCACCAGTGCCTTACCCGCCTCGAGCACCATATTGAGCACGCGCTGGTCTTGCTCGGAGATCTCCTCAGAGGCGTCGATAAGCATGATGCAGACCTCAGCAGCATCGATTACGCCGCGGGTGCGCAAGGACGCATAGTACTCATGCCCCTGCGCATTCTTTACCTTCTTGCGCAGGCCCGCGGTATCAATGAACTTCCACAGCTGCTCATCTAGCTGCACTAGAGAGTCCACCGGATCCACGGTGGTTCCCGCGACGTTGTCGACCACGGAGCGCTCCTCGCTGGTGAGCTTATTCAGCAGCGAGGACTTGCCGACGTTAGGCTTGCCCACCAATGCGACGCGGCGAGGTCCAGAGGTAATCGCGGTCTGCCGAGGTTCTTCAGGGAAGACCCGCAGAATCTCATCGAGCACGTCCGCACCGCCGCGGCCATGCTGGGCGGATACGGGCCACGGATCGCCCAAACCCAAGGCATAAAATTCCGCCATATCTGCGTACTGATTATCGGAATCGAACTTATTCGATACCAAAATCACTGGCACAGGCGATTTCTGCAGGCGGCGGGCCATAACCTCATCCGTCTCCGTGATGCCCACCTTGGTGTCCACCACCATAACGATGACATCGGCAGTTTCCATGGCGACTTCTGCCTGGCGGGCAATCGCCGCATGAATACCCTTCACGTTGGGATCCCAGCCACCGGTGTCCTGCACCAAAAAGCGTTGGCCATTCCAGTCCGCAACATAGGAGATGCGGTCACGGGTAACGCCTGGGTGGTCCTCTACCACCGCTTCGCGGCGGCCAAGGAAACGGTTAACCAAGGAGGACTTACCTACATTTGGGCGCCCGACTACGGCCACCGTGCACAATGCTTCCTCGGTGTGATCATCGGATTCCACACCGAAAGCGCGGGAGAGTTCTTCCCACTCCTCTTCGCTCAGAGGTTCTTCTGCGTACGCATCGTCGCCATAATCGGCCTCTCCGAATTCCGAGTCATCGAAGTCATAGTCGAATTCCTCGGTATTGAAATCATCGGCGGCCCAACCAGGAGAGGCTTCTACCACCTCATCATCGAACTTTCCGGCTGGGTAATGGAACTGAGTCTCCGACTCTTCCTGGGGATCGTGATTAGTCATTGACAGACTCCTTTACCACGTTAATTAGAGCTTCCAGCACATCCTCTGGGCTCATATTGGAGGTATCGACTAGGGTTGCGTCTTCCGCTGGGCGCAGTGGTGAGGTCTTGCGGGAAGAATCCGCAGCGTCCCGGCGCTGGACATCCGCAAGTACCGTCTCGTAATCCGAAGCGATGCCCGCCTTTTCATTCTGGGCTTGGCGGCGCTGAGCGCGGACCTCGGCAGAGGCAGTCATGAATGCCTTTGCGGGGGCGTCGGCAAGCACAACCGTGCCAATATCGCGTCCTTCTACAACCGCGCGGTGAGCCTCGCGGGCAAGCTTGCGCTGCAGCGCGACCAGATTCTCGCGCACCTCCGGAATGGCAGATACGGCGGACACGTTACGGGTGACTTCGTCTTCTCGAATAACGCGCGAGACGTCCTCACCGCCGAGGAGAACCTCGGTGGAGTCCGGGTCATCGGATACCCCTAAGGGCAGATTGACCGTAGCCGCAATAACCGCGGCGGTGTCAGCAGGGTCGACGCCTTCACGCAGCACCGCAAGCGTTGCCACTCGGTACATCGCACCAGTGTCGACGTACTTTGCATTCAGCTGCTTGGCCAGCGCACGGCACGTGGTCGACTTTCCAGTTCCAGATGGGCCATCCACGGCGAGGATGAGACCCTCATTCGGCATATTAGAAATCATTACATCTCCACCGCCTTGTACAGGCTAGTCAGCTCGCTGGAATTAAGGGCACGCAGACCGCCCGGCTTCATATCGCCCAGCTGAACCGTATGCAGCTTGGTGCGCACCAGGCGCTGCACGGGGAAGCCGGCCTCCTTCAACATGCGGCGCACGATATGTTTACGGCCTTCATGCAGCTCAAGACGCACCAGGGAATAACCCTGGTTGGTATCAACTACCTGTGCAAAGTCGGCCTTTGCCAGTCCGTCTTCCAGCTCGATGCCTTCCTTGAGCTGGCGCACGAGCTTCCTATCGGCCTCGCCCAAAACGGTGGCGAGGTAGGTCTTGGTCACCTCGTACTTGGGGTGCATCAAGCGGTTGGCCAACTCGCCATCATTGGTGAGGATAAGCAGGCCTTCCGTATCGGCGTCGAGGCGGCCGACGTGAAAGAGTCGCTGGCCAGCTGCGACCTTTTCTGACACCACGTCGCCCACGCACGGGCGCCCCAGGTCATCAGACATGGTGGACTGCATGCCGCGCGGCTTATTGAGCACAAAATATTCGTGCTCCTCATTGACGTTGACGCGCACGCCGTCTACTCGGATGACGTCAACGGAGGGGTTTACCTTGACGCCTTGCTTGGCGATGATCTTGCCGTTGACCTCAACTCGGCCGGCATCGATGAGGATTTCTGCGTGGCGGCGGGAAGCGACGCCCGCCTTGGCGAGCACCTTTTGGAGGCGCTCTCCCTTGGGCTTGTCTTCATCGACCAGCCAATCGGCGCCCAATTCGCGGGCTACGGATTCTGCGGTAGCCTTCTGCTTTTTCTTTGACACATGCTGGTGACGGGCCGGCTTAGCATTGGAGACAATGATGTCACTGTCTCGCTGCTTCTTATCCGGTGTGCCGTCACGGCGAGCGGGAGGAGTCACGTACGTGTCCTTTTCTCTCGAAGATATGAAATTACCTGGGCAATCCTACCCCACGCTAGTACTCTTCGTCGATCGCCTCTACGTCAGGCAACAGCGGTGCCAAGTCTGGCAGGCGCTCCAAAGAATCGATCCCCAATAACTCGAGGAACAATTCTGTCGTCTCGTACCGGTGCGCAGCGCCTTCAAAATCATCCTGCGGCAGCTCCCGGACCAACCCGCGCAGGTTAAGGGTACGCATCACGCCATCAACGTTGACACCGCGAACCGCCGCCACCTGCTGGCGAGTGACGGGCTGCCGGTAAGCCACCACCGCCAAAGTCTCCAAGGCGGCGCGAGAAAGCTTGGTTTGGGCGCCATCCAAGAGAAATTCTTCTACCGCACCGGCATTTTCGGTGCGCGTATAAAAGCGCCACCCCTCTTGGGTCTCGCGCAGGTCAATACCGGAACCGCGACTATCCAACTCGCGCTGAATGGAACGCAAGCAATCACTAACGACGTCCGTTTCCGCCCCCAGTGCACGCGCCAATGACTCCACAGAGGCTGGAGAGTCGAGCACGAGCAATATCGACTCAAGACGGGAACGCAACTGCGAGATGAGGGGAAGATCCATAGCGCTCGAGTTTACTGGAGAAGAAAAAGTCGCTGAAAATTCTCCAAATCGCTTTCGCTCCCTACTGTGACTCGGCTAACATATTGTCATGGAAACTATCACTCGCACTGACAGACTCATCCTCATCCCGCTGTCCGCCGCTAATACCGAAGAGACCCACAAGGTCTACAGCGACGGACGTATCTGGAACCACCGTCCCAATGGGCGCTTTGCTGACATCCGCACCACGCGTGCACTCGCACAAGCATCCTCCGAGTCGTGGGACGCCCACCACTTCGGGCCTTGGGCCGCGTATATGCGCCACAACCCTTCGGAATTCGTCGGTGTCGGTGGTGCCATCTTCGTCGACGAGGCAAACTTCTGGGACATCAAATACCGCCTGCGCCCCGCCCATTGGGGTGCCGGTTTTGCCACAGAGATCACCTCAGCAGCAATCAAGTGCATCCGCCAAGTGGACCCCGACTCACCGATCACGGCCCGCGTCACGACAAACCACCCGGCGGCCATCCGGGTCATCGAAAAGCAAGGGCTCCAACAAGTATGGGAAGGGCGCCGCATAGGCACCGAGGACAACCCCGAGGAACCAGACGTACGCGTCTACTCCGACCGGGAGCTCTCCCCCGAGACGCTAGAATTCATCCAGCAACGGCCTTAGTCCCAGTTCGCTGCGGCAACTACCGCTGGGTCAACATCCAGGCCTGTCCACGATAGGTCCAGCTGACCCAGCGCTTCTTCTTGTTGTGCATCAACCGCCTTGGCTTTGTACAACTCCAACAGGGCCAAGAAACGCCCCACTACCTGCATAGAAACCGTACAGTCGCGGGTTAGCGCACCAAAGCTGGTCCATTGACCTGCGCCGAGTAGCTTGAGTGTTTCCAAGATCTTGCCGGCCTGCTCTGGTACCGATACTGCTACGGCGTGCACGTGACCGGTTGCCACCTCCTCCGGCGGTTTGGGACGGAACACGCCCGCAGCTAACTCGGCAAAACTGGCCGGCGTATGGCCGAGCGAAACTGGAGGCAAAAGTTCAGCAAACTTCTCCTCGATGGAAACCGCGCGCGGATAGCTGCGCTGCGCCTCGCGCTGCCACACGGCGAATTGGTCCGCTGCTTGCTTATAAGCCTTGTACTGCAACAGACGGGCAAAAAGAAGGTCGCGCGACTCCAGCAGTTCTAAGTCTTCAATATCGTCGACGTCACCGCGCGGCAGTAGCCGCGCCGCCTTCAAATCCAAGAGCGTAGCTGCCACTAGCAAAAAATCAGTGGTCTCATCCAGATCAGCGGACTCTCCCAGCTGGCGTGTATACGCCACGAATTCGTCCGTCACTTCTGACAGCGCAACGTCAGTCACGTCCATCTTCTTGGACTGAATGAGCTGCAATAGCAGGTCAAATGGGCCTTCAAAATTCCGCAGTGCAATGCGAAAGCCCGTAATCTCCGGCTGGGTCACGATACCTTAAACGGTCGAGCGCTCGATGACCTCTTTGGCCAAGTTCCGGTACTGCTGTGTGGCCGGGGAGTTTGGTGCCCAAGTAGTAATCGGCTCGCCGGCTACCGAAGTCTCTGGGAATCGAACGGTCCGGGTAATGACGGTGTCAAAGACCTTATCGCCAAAGTAATCCACCACTCGGGACATAACTTCCCGGGCGTGCTTGGTCCGGCGGTCAAACATGGTCACTAGGATTCCCATGACCTCGAGGTCAAAGTTAATGCGATCAGAAACCTTTTCCACGGTATCGGTCAACAGCGCCAAACCGCGCAGGGAGAAGAACTCGCACTCCATAGGGATGATCACACCCTGTGAGCAAGCCAGGGCGTTGACGGTAAGCAAGCCCAAGGAAGGCTGGCAATCAATAATGATGAAATCATAATCGCGGCGCACCGGACGCAGAGCCCGGGCAAGGGTGTGCTCGCGACCGACTTCATTGACCATCTGAATTTCTGCGGCGGAAAGGTCGATATTTGCCGGCACCAGATCCAAGCCCGGTACACCGGTGTGCTGGATAGCGGAATGAATAGAGGTGTGACTATCGAGCATCACGTCATAAATGGTGTCCTCGATATCGTCATGCGTGAGACCAAGGCCTGCCGACAGCGCTCCCTGGGGGTCAAGGTCAACCAAGAGGACTTTACGGCCATACTCCGCCAAGCAGGCGCCCATATTGATGGTAGAGGTGGTTTTGCCGACACCACCCTTTTGGTTACACATCGAAATAATGGTGGCCGGCCCATGCTTCTCCAAGGGTGCGGGTTCCGGTAGCTCACGGATAGGACGACCGGTCAGCCCCACCTCTACGTCAGAGGCAGAAAAGAGACCCTCTTCGCTCACAGTCACACCTGCTTCCTTGACGCCAAGTTCCGGACCATGACACTTGGCTTAGGGTTGATTACAACGTTGTCATTAAAGCGTACCCGCTACAGCCCAAAAGTACCGAGACTTAGTGTATATCAAGTGTTTAGCGTTGACTAGAACGGCGTTTGAGGATTGCCACTAGAGCTATGAGTGCGATGAGCACCGCTGCGGCTACCCCTCCTATAATCCACCCTAGATATGAGCCGCCGTCTTCTTCTTTGGGTTCCTTTTGCTGGCGCTCATCGAGGTTTTCCGCGGCGGATTGATAGTTAGGGTCCTGTAGGGTGACGATGAGTGCGGCCCCAGAACCGTCATTGCGAAGCAACTGCATGATAAAGGGATTATCAGGCGCCTCGCCCTCCGGATAGGTCAAGGTGAGGGTTCGAGAAGAGGCGTCCACGTCGCGTTTTACGCCTTGGATGATATTGCCCTCGCCGTCAAGGTAGCGCAGCGTGACGTCGTTTTCTTGCGTGTCCTTGAACTGCTGGTAAAGGTCATAGGCCTGCTTGAGGCCCATCTTCGCGGTAATAGTATTGCCTTCAATTGTGGATTCAAGGTTGACGTATTCCGCGCCTTCCAGGTTGGCTTCCCCGGCAGGCTTGCGCTCCGGCTTTTCACCTGGAACAACCGGCAAGTTGCTATTTTCTTTCGACGGCGCAGGCTTGTCATCTCCGCCCTCGGCATCTTTTCCGGCTGGAGCATTGTCACCCCCAGCCGGCTTATTCGAGCCCGGATCCGGCGCTGGAGCTGGGGCCGGTCCGCCTTCCGCGCCATCAATTTCTTCCTGAATGTCCTCCTGTGCAACCGACCCATCGGCTACTAGCGTCAGGGTCGCATTCATACCTTGGGCAGAAACAGGAACCGAGACTTGGCCGCCTTCAGCTGGGGCGGTGATGGTAGCGGAGGTACCAGAGGCAGATACATTCCACCCGTCGCCGGAGTAGCTAGCTTCGGCCGGCACGGGCAAGCTTACAGTCGTGGTCTGACCGGCAGGAACCGAAATGGGAGCAGCAATAGCAGCTTCTACTTCCGGCGGCAGCTGCGCGTGTGCCACCGCTGGGAAAAGCAATGCGGAAGATAGCACCGCACCAGCTATACGAGTTGAAAACATAGTGGTCCTTTCTTAAGCACGAGGATGAGCAGTGCGCCAAACCTCGCGCAAGGAATCGGCAGTGACGTGAGTATATATTTGCGTTGTCGTCACCGAGGAATGTCCCAGCAATTCTTGCACGGTGCGCACATCAGCGCCGCCTTCAAGCAGGTGCGTCGCAAAAGAATGCCGCATGGTATGCGGAGAAATGGACTTCCCCACTTGCGCCCGCTGCGCTGCCGTCTTCAACACAGTCCATGCACTTTGCCGCGATAAAGCCCCACCGCGGGTATTGAGAAACAGCGCCGGCGTCTTACCTTTGCTCAGCGCTGGACGAGCTCGCACCAAGTAGGCATCGAGAGCCTGGCGGGCATGCGAGCCCACTGGCACAACCCGCTCTTTGTCTCCCTTGCCCCGCAGGCGTATTACCTCCTGCGCGGAGGAAACGTCATCAACGGTAAGGGAGATAATTTCTGAGATGCGCGCGCCGGTGCCATAGAGCATCTCCAGCAGGGCACGGTCGCGCACATCTACTGGGGTCTCAGTAGGGGTCGCTTCAATGAGAGCGGTGACCTCGTCAACCGATAATGTCTCAGGCAAATGCTGCCCAGTTGACGGAGGGGTTACCTCAACCGCGACATCGACGTCCACTACGCCTTCTGACACGGCAAATTTATGCAGTCCGCGAGCAACGATGAGCGCTCGGTTGGCTGAGGACACCGCCATGTGTGAGCGCAGGTCTTTGAGATAAGCCTCCACCATCGGTCGTGTCACCAACCGCAGATCATCTACCCCGTTATCCCTCAGCCAGGCAAGGTAGCGGCGGACATCGCGGCGATAGTTGCTCAACGTATTGGCAGAAACGCCGCGCTCGACTGCTAGATGATCAAGCCACGTCTGCGCTATGTTTTCGAGCGCACTCACAGCTGCTTTAGGTCCGCGCCCGTGCGGCGGGAGCTCATCGAGGTCGGTCGAAGGTCGAACGGCTCCTCCACGCTGCGGGTTCTCTTGCCGCCACGCAGCACCGCGTAGGCCGCCAAGATACCGCTGCAGGCGATGGAATTGACGATGTCACCGCGCAGTACCTTGTCAACGGCCTCATCGAGGCCCACCCAGGCGACTTCCATATCGGCTTCTTCGTCACCGGTAGCCTCCATACGGGGGACGTCGGAAAGCTCCGAGGCAAGAAATACGCGAACCGCCTCTTCGCAGAAACCCGGCGAAGTCACAAGGTCCGTCAACACGGACCACGTCTGCGCGCTTAGGCCAGCCTCCTCCTGCAGTTCACGCTGGGCGCCCGTCAGCTCATCCTCACCGCGAACGTCGAGCAATCCCGCCGGCAGTTCCCACAGGCGTTTTCCCACGCTGTGGCGGTACTGATACACCATCGCAATACGCTCGTCTGAGTCCACTGCCACGACGGCCACTGCACCTAGGTGCTCGACTACTTCCCGGGAGGCAGAAACGCCACCGGGCATGACTACCTCGTCGCGGCGCAGGGCAATAATGGGGGCTTCGACAAGCAGCTGCGAATCGAGCACCTTGAAATCATGCGCCATGGGCTATTCCTTTCCCGGCAAGGCGGAGTCTGCAGTATCGGTGGCGCCATAGTCACCTTGGCCACCATCAAGTTGTTCCTGGGTGGCCAGAATGACCGCAATGCGCTCCACTGCCCGTTCGGTGCTATCGACTGTAGACAGCTCCGCGTCCTGATCCCGCACCTGGGCTAGCGCCTTATCATCCTGGGTCTGCTTGGTGCGCCCGCTCAACACCACGGACCCATTGACATCAACTAAACCGGTGGCAAATTCTGCCAGCGCGCTGGACGGGTAGCCTCGCAGGCCATTGCCAGAGACCACGATGATGGCCTGGGCAGGCACGATGGTGCCGTCCTCGTAATCAATAAAGCCCTCGTCGCGCAGCTTCTGGAGCACGTCTGCACGCTCTTCTACTGAGGCCAACGGCTTCGTGCTCTCAGGATCCAAAGACAGCGCAGTGCCTAGCACCTCACCCCCAAGGGCTCCGGCCGAATCCAAGTCCTTGATATCTGCCTTCTTAGGCGCAGTATCTTTCAAGATGGGAAGCAGCTTGTCCTTAGTTTCGGGGCGCAAGAAGTCCTTGGTCAGCTTAATCTCGCCGGCCTCCGTGGCATCGGAAGACTCCAAGAGCTTCCGAATCGCGTCCACGTCTCCGCCATTGGCGTCATCGGTGGTCACGATGAGTACTGGGCGCTGCGACAATGTCCCGTCAACCATTTCCGCACCAGAATCGGCCACGATCTTGTCGCTAGCCTCATTCTGGGTCTGCAGAATCTTATTGTCTTGGACCACCTTGCGGTGCTCCTCGCGGATGGGATCGTCGTCCGCCATGCTGGTGGTCAAGTTCGGCGCAATCACTAGGGCGCCCAAGGCTACGCCAACCGCGGCGCCGAAGCCCAAGCCTGCTACAAGCTCAGTCTTTGCCATGCCCTATGCGCCCCCAAAGAGGCTGGACCAGGTTTCGCTAAGGTTGCTAGCAAAGTCCTGGCTGCCGCCAAAGCCGACGATGAGGATGACCGCCGCAATGGCAACCAAGATTCCCAGCACTGCCCACAGCCAGCCGAGGTTGGAGGAAGGCGCACTGTAGAGATTGATTACCGCATCAGCGTCAACCACCTTGGTACCGGCCTTGAGGCGGGACAGCACGGCCGAGGGGTTGGTGCGGTCAGCAAAGATATCATCGAGGTCTACCCCACCGCCGGCCTGCACGATGAGATCCGCGCCGTGGTAATCAGCAAAGAGTAGGCCCAGGTCGGTACCTGAGTGTGTTGCTGCGGGGAAGGTCATCGCGCCGATGCCGAGGTCCTGGATGCGGTCGAGGCCTTCTACCTCCCCTTCCGGGTCCGCAGGAACGATTACGCGGGCACCGCAACGCAGAGCTTCATCACTCACGCCATTGGGATCCCCAATAATGAAATCTGGCTTATATCCTTGGGCCAGCAAGGAATCTGCCGCCGATCCCACTGCGATCAGCAGCGGCTCATACTCGCGGATAAAGTTGCGCAGCTGCTTGAGCTGTTCGCGGTGCCTATCGGTAGGCGAAAAGAGGACAACCTTGCGGCCGGCGATTTCGGAGCCGGAGGCGGGGACGCCGAGGCCGTCGATAAGCAGTGGGCCTTCCGAGTTAATAAAATCGATGGAATTGCCAAAGAAGGATTCCATGTGGTCGATCAGCGCGCCCTGCGCCGCAGTGAAGTTCTTTTCTGCTCGCTCGCGGGTTACCACGCGGCCGGTGCCGAGCGCTTTATCGCCGCTAAAGACCGTGCCGTCTTCCCCGATGCGCGCCTTTTTGCCCTCTTTGAACTCGGAAACAAAGGACTGCCCCACGCCTTCAAGGAGGGTAATGTCGGCGTCAAGCAACATGTGCGGGCCATAATTTGGGACAGTGCCGGTAGAAAATTCCGCCACGTTAATGACGGCGGAGGGCTTAAGGTCTACGAGAGTTTGAGCCTCGTGGCGAGAGATATTGGCCGCATCAATTACGGCGACATCGCCTTCACTAAACTTTTTCATCCCCTTAGCGCCTGGAGTGCAATCGCGCAGTGCACCAGGCTGCTCGGGGTTACGGGAAAACAGAGCCATGGACCCTATTGTGGCGTGATTATGGTTTCGAGTGGGCGAGGCGCGCGGAAGCTTCTTCCTGTGCGCGGTCAAAAAGCTCCTGCGCGTGCGCTCGGCCGGTCTCGGTATCGTCCAACCCCGCCAGCATGCGGGCCAACTCCTCCACGCGTTCCTCCTGTGATAGCTCGGCCACGCCAGAGGTAAATTTCTCCTTCGATACATGCAGGTGCGCATCCGCGTACGCTGCGACCTGTGGCAGGTGCGTTACCACAATCACTTGGTTATGCACCGCCAAGCGCGCCAGGCGGCGGCCGATCTCTACCGCTGCGCGCCCGCCCACACCGGCATCTACCTCATCGAAGACTAAGGTGGCGCCGTCCTCGTCTGCCAGCACGACCTCCAAGGCCAGCATGACACGGGAAAGCTCGCCGCCCGAGGCAGCAGAGGCAATCGGCTTACCATTCAACTGCAGCTCGGCCGCGTCTGCACCGGACTTAGAATATTTCGCCTGCGTAAGCTCGACCGTCAGAGTCGAATTCGGCATGGCCAAGCCATGGAGCTCCTGCGTTACCTGCTCCCCCAAAGCTTTCGCCGCTTTCCGACGCCCCCTTGTCAGCTCCCCTGCCCGCTCAATCATCACCGATTCAGCGTCTTTGACCTGCTTTTTCAGCTCCTCCAGGGCTTCAGTAGAGGTATCCATAGACTCGAGCTTTGCCGCCGCCTCATTGCGCCAGGCCACGACGCCATCAATATCCCCTGCGTACTTCCTAGTCAACGTGCGCAATTCCTGCTGCCGCTGGAGGGACTTTTCCAATAGGTGTGGATCCGCCGGCAGCCCCGCCAGATATCCACCGAGCTCGCCGGAGATATCGCCCAGTTGCGACGAGATCTCGCTGAGCCGTTCGCCCAAGGCCGCCAGTTCCTTATCGGTGGAACCCGCCAATGCCGAGACCGCCCGGCCCAGCAAGGCCGAGGCAGCCTCTTCCAGCTCCTCGGTGCCGTCGATGGCAGCCAGCGCAACTTCCGCGGACTCTCGCAGCCCATCGACGTCTTGCAGCTTGCGAACCAACTGCACCAGTTCCTCATTCTCGCCGGGTTCTGGGGCGATGCCATCGATCTCATCGACGGCGAATTGCAGGCGGTCGACTTCCTGCGCCAGCTCGCGGCGCTGCTCCGTGCGCCGCTTATAGTCTTTGGCGAGGCTGCGCCACTCTTTAAAGGCCTCGGTATAGCGCTCCCGCACACGGGCCAATTTCGGATCCGCACGGTCTACCGCACCCAGTTGCTCCTCGGGCGCAAGCAAACGCAGCTGATCATTTTGCCCATGCACCGTAATGAGCTCGCGCGCGAACTCGCCCAAGGTTGCAGCCGGTACCGCCCGGCCGCCTAAATAGGCCCGCGATCTTCCCGCGGCAGAGACTGTGCGTGAAACGATATACTCGCCATTTTCGTCGGGCTCTCCGCCTACCGAATCCACCAGCTCACGGATCGAGTCCTTTGCAGAGGAAAAATGTCCCTCCACTGCAGCCTTTTTCGCGCCATCGCGCACCCGGGAGGCATCGGCGCGACCACCTGCTAAGAGTCTTAAACCAGTAACCACCATGGTCTTACCCGCACCGGTTTCACCGGTAAGCACGGTAAGGCCCGCGGATAGTTCCGCGGAGCTCTGGCTAATAACGCCCAGATCATTGATGGAAATATCGACGAGCACTATTTCTCCTTCGGCCCGCGCCACCCTTCCACGGGCAGGCGCAGCTTCGAGACTAAACGGTCAGTAAAAGGTTGGTCATCCAAGCGTACCCACCGCACCGGACGCTCGCCTCGCACTACTTCCACTCGTGCCCCTGGTGGCATCGCAAATTCGCGGAAGCCATCTAATATCACGGTGGCTGGAGTCGTGCGCATCGTCGATTCGACGGCCACTAAAGAATTGGGCGATACAACCAATGGCTTGGTAAACAGCGCATGCGCATTATTAGGTACCACCAAAATTGCATCCAGAGAGGGCCACAACACCGGACCGCCTGCGGAAAACGCATAGGCGGTGGATCCGGTAGGCGTGGAAATAAGCACGCCATCGCAGCCAAAGGACGACACCGGCCGGCGGTCAACTTCCAAGATTGCATCCAGGACGCCGGAGCGGTTTTGGTTTTCTACCGAAGCCTCGTTCAAAGCCCAGCTGCGACTAAGAAGGGTTCCCTCCTCATCAAAGATGGACACATCAATGGTGAGGCGGTCTTCAATGCGGTAGCGCTTTTCAATGACCCGCACCAAGGCCTGGTCAAGGGATTCAACCTCCCACTCGGCCAGAAATCCCACGTGGCCTAGGTTGATACCCAGCACTGGAATATCTACGGCCCGCGCCATGTCGGCGGCACGGAGGAAGGTTCCATCGCCGCCTAAAACCAACACCAATTCGCACCCTGCGGCCGCATCTTCAGTGTGAGGTACATGCTTTAATCCCGGCAGTACCTTTTCGTCCGCGCACACTCGAACAGTAATTCCCGCACCTTGCAAAAGCTCCGCTGCACGCGACGTCGCCTCCAGGTTCTGCTGGCGGTTGGCATGAGGTACCAACAGGATCTCACGTGTCATTGCGGGCCTTCCTCGACTGCGCGGTCAATCATTTCTTCCACTGTAGCCAGATCTGTGGGCTGACCGTCCTTCTTCAGCCACAGGAAGTACTCCACATTGCCGCTTGGCCCAGGCAGCGGTGATGCAACAGCCCCATGCATACTAAGCCCCAGCGACAACGCAAATTCAGCGACTTCCTTGGTTACTTCTTTGCGTAACTCCGGCGAACGAACCACGCCACCGCTACCGAGACGCTCCTTGCCCACTTCAAACTGGGGCTTCACCATGGGCAACAACCAAGCACCGTCCTTCAGACAATCCACAATGGCCGGCAATACCAAGCGGAGGGAAATGAAGGACAAGTCGCCTACCATGCCGTCGCAGGGGCCGTCGGTAAGCTCCAGCGTCAAATTCCGGATATTGGTGCGGTCTAAAACAGTTACGCGAACATCGTTTTGCAAGCGCCAGAGCAGCTGCCCATAGCCCACGTCGACAGACAGCACTTCCTGCGCACCGTGTTCCAAGCACACGTCCGTAAAGCCACCGGTAGAAGCGCCGGCATCGAGGATGCGGCCGTTCATGTCGACGTCGAACGCCGCCAAGGCGCCCAAGAGCTTGTGAGCGCCACGTGAAGCCCACTTGTCTTCTTCGGCTTCCTCTACTTTGATGGAAACCTCGGGCTCTACAATCGACGCCGGCTTCTGCGCCTTGAAGCCACCAACTGTGACACGGCCGGACTTAATCATCTCCCGTGCCTGCTCACGTGACCGCGCAATCTTTCGGCGCACCAGCTCCGCATCTAACCTACGACGTTGTGGGGGCATCAATTCTCCTGCAATGCATCGCGCAACACATTGTGAGCGCGATCAAGCTGATCTACTTCAGCGGCCAAATCCGCTGCGTCTTCTCCAAGGATCTCTGCTACTTCCGCATCGATCTCTGCCGGTTCCTTGACGGCTCGAAAATCGTGCGGCTTTACCGCCATTGCGCAACAACCTTTTCCGCACGCTCGCTACGCGGCTGAATATAGCGCGGCGGCGACGGCATGGCCCATGCAACTTCCAACACCGTGCGCAACGCCTGAACGGAGGTAGACTTTTCGTCGCCGCCCTCGAGCAGAAGGTCATGGCCATCGCACCTCGCCGTAAATCCACCCTGTGCCCCGGGACGAGCGACAGAGACAGGAAGGGCCAGCTCGTGCATTCCTGCGCCAATAAAGTTAGGGCGTGCCTCCACAGGAGCCTCAATCAGCTCCAACTCACCAGAAACGCCGGTGAGCACATGGAAGGTATCCATTGCAGCAGAGTTACCACCTGCAATATCAGTATCCAGGCGGTCTCCCACAGCAAGTGGCTTTTTCGCGCCGATTTGCTTTGCCGCAAAAGTAAACATGGCCGGCTCAGGCTTGCCAGCAGATACCGGCTCTACCCCGGTGGCTGACTGGATGGCGGCAACCAGAGAACCATTTCCCACAGCAAGACCTCTCTCAATCGGCAGAGAGGTATCGAGATTCGAAGCAAAGAACTTGGCTCCCTGGCGAATGGCCAAGGCACCTTCAGTCAAGTGTTCCCAGCCAACTGAGCGATCAAAGCCTTGCACTACAGCAGCAGGCTTGTCATCGGCGCTGGAAACTACCTTGAAGCCCATCTCTCGGGCCAAGTCACGGAGGGAATCGGCACCGATGATAAGGAGCTTCGCCCCAGCTGGGACCTCTTCTCCTGCTAGTTGGAGAACCGCTTGCGCAGAGGTAACGATCTGTTCTGTACCCGCAGTGAGCCCGATGTCCGCGAGCATCTTCGCCACTGCCTGCGGGCTGCGCGAAGCATTGTTGGTCACATACACTGCCGGCACTCCGCAGGTGTTGATGACGTCCACTACGTTTGAGAGTGGACGGCCGCCTTCCCACACGGTGCCATCGAGATCAAGGAGAAGAGCATCGTGCTTGCTGAGAACCGTCACTACTTGCACTCCTCTAGGCGCTCGGCAGCATCAGTCCAGTCGCCTTCATCAATAGAAACTGCGTGCTCAAACCAGTCCCGAGCCTCGTCCTTCCGCCCTGCTTCAAGCAGAGCATTACCGTAGGCATAAGCGAGACGGCATGCGCTTACCCCGCGGGCATCGCGGTTAGGATGTGCGCGCTGAATGGTGACAACCGCGGACTCAGCTTGCCCCATGTCTAGGCGGGCGCCGGCCAAAACAATTGCCAGCTCAATCGTGGACTCTTCATCAAGTTCTGATGCTTCCTCCGCACGGCCTAGCTCGAGCGCCTTTTCCGGGCGGCCCAAACCACGCTCGCAATCAGCCATGACTGCAAGCATCCCGGGGCCACCGGAAATGCGGCGCGCGGCACGCAGCTCAGCGAGTGCTTCCTTCCACTCGCCGGCGCGATACGCAGCGATTCCGTTGACTTCACGGGCGATAGCAACTCGGCCTGCACGATCCTTGGCAGCGCGTGCGTGGCGCAGGGCCAGCTTAGGATCATCCTCCATCCAGGTCGCAGCCATGATCATATGCTTAGCGACGGCCTCGGAATTCTCCTTCGATAGCGACTTCAGGTCCTGCAGCACCATCGGGTCCAGGTCGTTGACATCTACCTCTGCCGGGATGTCTGGGTCACTCATGCGACGGTTAATGCGTTCCTCACGGTAACCGGAGCGCTGCGGCGAAAAAGACTTCTTCTTCCGGGAATCGCCCTTAAAATCACGGCCCTTGTTATTGCGTGGCTTGCGGTCACGTCCGCCGCGCCCATTGTGATTGCGCTCCGACATTCAGCCCTACCCTTTCTTGGTTGGAACTAGCACAGAAATACCGGCCCTATTCTACAACCCGCAAACAAAAAGCCGGAATTTAGATCCTGACGGGCTGCCGCAGCGTTACCCAAACATTACTCATCACAGCAACCCAGACGCACACCGTGACGAAACGGATGCTACCCCCAGGAACAAGTAGCGCGCCTAGCGCGCCATAGACAACAAATAGCAGGCCCCACAGCGCTTGACGACGCACCTCCTTCTTCAATGCAGCCCAACCGAGAAGAATCACTGCACACACAATCAAAACCGCGCCAGTCGCAGCATCCCACCAGCCCTCACTGTCACCTTCACACGAAATAGACAAGAGCAAAGAGCCCGGCAACGCGGTGCCGATACTGAACAAGACCTTAGTTCCAGAAACATCGAGCGGTCTTTTAGAAGAAAAGTCAGACACCGCTAAATCTCCTTAAGCCGCTGCGAGAAATAATCACGGGCATCTTCTTGATTCCCAGCGAATTCCCTGAGCACGCCTGGCCAAGTCGGATACGCATCAATAAGGTTTTCTGCGACATTTAATAGTGGTGAGAATGCAATCTCACCCCATCTAACGCCTATGCCTACCCGTTCAGAGTATGCTGTGCTGCTCAATGGGCCTAGAGCCCACTGGCTACCGGAAGAAGCATTCATCCATGTACCGCTGATAGCCAGTATTCGGGAAACCTTGTCTTCGTAGCTGTGCTTGGAGTTTAAGACGTCTAGCACCGCGTCGAACGGAAATTCTTTGGAACCCTGGGTGACTTGTTCTCCCTGCTCCGGCGTTAGCTCCGCGAGCATCGCGGGAATCGCAACGGCGTGAAACTCTTACAGGCGCCTTCCAAATTGCCGATGCTAGCCATCGAACCACATGAGCTTCCTCCCAAACTATTGGGTGGATAAGTGTAGCGAAGATGCAATGAAAAGTGTGCCGGTCGGGACATCATAATGAACTGGCGTCCAAGACAAACTACCATTCAGGATAGTTTATCTATCGAGTCCGATCAGGTCGGAATAGCCCTTAAGCTGGCTTCACAGACAAAGGCGCTGAAACGACGGATGAAGCCGTAGAGAAGGTTGGCACTTTATGGTGCGTGTGTCCTCTACGGCTTCATCATTACGGTATTTTGTTGTGTTTTGTTGTTTGGTGTCGGCGGTGACTTACTCTCCCACAACCTCCCGGTTGCAGTACCATCAGCGTGTGCAGGCTTAGCTTCCGGGTTCGGAATGGGACCGGGCGTTTCCCTGCAGCTATTGACCACCGACAAACATTCGAAGCATTAGTACAAACCCTTCTTAGTGCCCACTTTGTGTGGGTGTTGTGTCAGATACTGCATAGTGGACGCGGTCACGACAGTGACAATGATTCTTTTTGTTTCTTACTCTTTTTGCCAGCACACGGCGTGTGTTGGTGTTTGTTGTGGTCAATTAGTACCAGTAGCCTTCACACCTTACAGTGCTTCCAGGTCTGGCCTATCTA
>NZ_JASOKQ010000031.1:0-21745 GCF_030216265.1 Corynebacterium sp. UMB0012 | reverse complement strand
GTGCTCTCAAAGAAAATGCTCCCCACTAGTTGTTGGCAACTGATTTCTCAGTCCAACTAATGGGGAGCAGTTCATTGGCGGGCTGGGAGGCGGCTTAAGTCAGGAGTGCTTTAGCGAGTTAGATCGCTTTAGTGGCTACCCACGTGTGCTTCTTCGCGCATGCGCTGAACCATGTGTGGGTAGTGCAGCTCGAAGGCCGGACGCTCGGAGCGGATACGCGGCAGCGACACGAAGTTGTGACGCGGCGGCGGGCAGGAGGTTGCCCACTCGAGGGAGTTGCCGTAGCCCCATGGGTCATCCACGGTGACGATCTCGCCGTAGCGCCAGGACTTGAATACGTTCCACACCAGCGGGATAACGGAAGCGCCGAGAACGAAGGAGAAGATGGTGGAAATCTGGTTGAAGACCGTGAAGCCATCGGACTCCAGGTAGTCAGCGTAGCGACGCGGCATACCCATGTTGCCGACCCAGTGCTGAACCAGGAAGGTGCCGTGGAAGCCGATGAAGGTCAACCAGAAGTGAATCTTGCCCAGACGCTCGTCCAGCATGCGGCCGGTCATCTTCGGGAACCAGAAGTACAGGCCGGCGAAGGCGGAGAATACAACCGTACCGAACAGGGTGTAGTGGAAGTGTGCAATCAGGAAGTAGGACTCAGCCAGTTGGAAGTCCAGGGCCGGGGATGCCAGCATAACGCCGGTCATGCCGCCGAACAGGAAGGTAGTCATGAAGCCCATGGCGAAGATCATCGGGGTATCCCAGGTGATATGGCCCTTCCACATGGTGCCCACCCAGTTGAAGAACTTAACGCCGGTTGGAACCGCAATCAGGAACGTCATGAAGGAGAAGAACGGCAGCAGGATAGCGCCGGTGACGAACATGTGGTGTGCCCACACAGCCATGGACAGGGAGCCGATGGCCAGCAGTGCGAAGACCAGGCCGATGTAGCCGAAGACCGGCTTGCGGGAGAAGACCGGAACGACCTCAGAGATAACGCCGAAGAATGGCAGTGCCAAGACGTAGACCTCAGGGTGGCCGAAGAACCAGAACAGGTGCTGCCACAGGATGGCGCCACCATTAGCGGAATCGTAGATGTGGCCGCCCAGCTTGCGGTCATACAGAACGCCCAGTGCCGCAGCGGTCAGCAGTGGGAAAATCATGAGCACGATGGCGGATGCGGTAAACACAGCCCAGCTGAAGACCGGCAGACGGAACATGGTCATGCCCGGTGCGCGCAGGGTCAGGATGGTCGTAATCATGTTGATAGCGGAGGCAATGGTACCGACACCGGTAGCGCCCACGCCGACAATCCACATATCCGCGCCGATGCCCGGGGTGTGGACACCATCAGCCAGCGGCATGTACATGGTCCAGCCGAAGTCAGCCGCACCACCTGGGGTAACGAAGCCCAACAGCATGACGATGCCGCCCAGCAGGGTAACCCAGAAGCCGAAGGCATTCAGACGCGGGAAGGCCACGTCCGGCGCACCAATCTGCAGCGGCAGGATGTAGTTACCAAAGCCCCACACAACTGGGGTCGCAAACAGCAGCAGCATCACGGTGCCGTGCATGGTGAACAGCTGGTTGAACTGCTCATTAGACAAGAACTGGAGACCCGGGGTGAACAGCTCCGCGCGGATCAACAGTGCCATAAAGCCACCGAGGAAGAAGAAGCTGAAGGACATGATCAAGTACATGATGCCCAGCTGCTTGTGGTCGGTGGTGGTTAGAAATACCCAAGCCTTTGAACCGGTCTTCGCGTTACCGGTTGGCTCTGGACGTGTGGGGGCGACGTAATCGTCGACCCGTGGCGCCACAGCGGTCATAAAATCCTCCTGAATAACAAAGTGTCTGTGGACAGACTCCACCTACACCTAGGTTTACTCGCCTTATATTAGGCCATTTTCCCCTGTTCTTTCCAGCTTCCCCCAATACTTCACCGCAAGGACACACCTCATCACTGACCACATCTGCCACATTGCCCCTGCACGTGGCGCGGCCACTATTTCCGGCTTCGCTTTTCGCCAGAGATACACCGTGCTATATGTCACATCCACGCCGAATTTTGCACCCTCAAAACGCAAAAACACACCCCCGCTCGTTATCAACCTTTCGGTTGAGTTCGAGCAGAAGGTGTGCCGCAAGACCACGCTGATCAGCGGGAATGCTTAGAAGTCCCAGTCATCATCCGTGGTGTCCTCAGCCTTGCCAATGACATAGGAGGAACCCGAACCAGAGAAGAAGTCATGGTTCTCGTCGGCGTTCGGCGACAACGAGGACAAGATGGCCGGGGAAACGCGGGTCTCATCGGCCGGGAATAGCCCCTCGAAGCCCAAGTTATTCAGCGCCTTATTGGCGTTGTACCGCAGGAAGCGCTTGACGTCCTCGGTCCAGCCCAGATCATCGTAGAGATCCTCGGTGTAATCGATCTCATTGTCATAGAGGTCATAGACCAAGTCGAAGGTGTATTCCTTCAGCTCTGCCTGGCGCTCTTCATCTAGCTGCTTATACGCCTGCTGGAACTTATAACCAATGTAGTAGCCATGCACAGCCTCATCGCGGATGATCAGGCGGATGATATCGGCGGTGTTGGTGAGCTTCGCACGGGAGGAGAAGTACATCGGCAGGTAGAAGCCGGAGTAGAACAGGAAGGACTCCAGCAGCGTGGACGCCACCTTCTTCTTCAGCGGATCATCGCCCTTGTAGTAGGACAAGATGATCTTGGCCTTCTTCTGCAGGTTCTCGTTTTCTTCGGACCAGCGGAAGGCATCGTTGATCATCGGCGTGGACGCCAGGGTCATAAAGATATTGGAATAGGACTTGGCGTGCACGGACTCCATGAAGGCGATATTGGTGTAGACCGCTTCCTCATGCAGAGTCTGGGAATCCGGAAGGAGGGAAATCGCACCCACTGTGCCCTGGATGGTATCCAGCAGCGTCAGGCCGGTAAAGACCCGCATGGTGGTTTCCTTTTCCTTCTCCGTCAGCGTCTTCCAGCTGGGAAGGTCATTGGAGACAGGGACCTTTTCCGGCAACCAGAAGTTACCGGTGAGACGGTCCCACACTTCAAGGTCCTTTTCATCCGGGATGCTATTCCAGTTAATGGCTTCAACTGGCTTTTCATGACTAGAAAGATAGTCATCGTACTCGTGCGACACGCGGCGTCACTCCAATACTAAAAACGGACAAATTCAGGTCTCCAGCATACCCAATTCGCCGCCCCTCTAAGCCATTGTGCTGGATACCACTTACCTATACTGATCCCAGTTACTTCGGAGCATGCAAAGAAAGGATTTCCGCATGAGTGCCACCCCTCCCCTGCTGGGTTCCGTGGTGGATCAGCTCGGCGCGGATATAGTAAGCGGAGACCTCGCGGAGGGCGAGCGGTTCCGGCTGGGGGACGTCGAAAAGCGCTTTGGCATCTCCCGCACCGTAGCCCGAGAGGCCATGCGCGCCTTGGAGCATCTCGGCATGGTGAGCTCTGAGCGCCGCGTGGGCCTCACGGTGCTACCGATGGAGAAGTGGGCGGTATACGACCCAGCGATCATTGGCTGGCGCTTAGACAACGATAAAACGCGCGGGCAGCAAGTGGCCCGGCTCAACGAGCTACGGCTTGGCATCGAACCGGTGGCCGCGCGTCTGGCTGCCGGCAACGCCACCGCCCAGCAGCGGGCGGAATTGCTGCGCCTCGCCGCGCGATTGGCCGAGCTGGAATCCACCCCGTCTCCGCGCGTGGGCGAAGAATTGGAAACCGATCTCCGCTTCCACACCCTCATCCTGCGGGCCTCCGGCAATGAGATGCTCGCCGCGCTCGCCCCCTCCCTAGTGGCGATGCTCAAGGGCAAGTCCGTCTTCGGCTCCCGCAAGCGCGACCCCATCAGCGGCACCACACAGCTGCACATGGCACTGGCCCGCGCCATTGATGCCGGGCTTGCCGACGCCGCCGAAGAAACCTCCCGCACTATCCTCGACCGCACTAGGGCCGAAAACGGCTAAACGCCTCGATGCACGTCCTTCCCCGCGACGTGCATCGAGGCGCCCTACCACCGGTTTAGAGCATGCAGGATACGCAGCCCTCGACCTCGGTGCCCTCCAGCGCCATCTGGCGCAGGCGGATGTAGTACAAGGTCTTAATGCCCTTACGCCACGCATAAATCTGCGCGCGGTTGACCTCACGAGTGGTCGCGGTGTCCTTGAAGAAGAGCGTGAGCGATAGGCCCTGGTCCACATACTTCGTGGCTACGGCATAAGTATCGACGATCTTCTCGTAACCGATCTCATAAGAATCCTTGAAGTACTCCAGGTTGTCATTATCCATGTGCGGCGCCGGGTAGTAGACACGGCCGATCTTGCCCTCCTTGCGGATCTCAATCTTGGAGGCAATCGGGTGGATGGACGAGGTGGAGTTATTGATATAGGAAATCGAACCCGTCGGCGGCACCGCCTGCAGGTTGCGGTTATACAGGCCGTACTTAGCCACGTCCTGCTTCAAGTCCTCCCAGTCCTGGGCGGACGGGGTGTGGATCGAAGAGGCGTCGAAAAGCTCCTGTACCTTCTTCGTCTTCGGCTTGAACTCTTCCGGATCGTAGCGGTCAAAGAATTCGCCCGAAGCATACTCGGACTGGGGGAATTCCGTGAAGTACTCGCCGCGCTCGCGGGCAATCTTATTGGAGGCACGCAGCGCCGCATACAAAATGGCGGCAAAGTAAGCATTGGTAAAGTCCAAGCCCTCTTCCGAGCCATACTCGATGTGCTCGCGGCCCAAGTAACCGTGCAGGTTCATCTGGCCCAAGCCGATGGCGTGGGACTCATCATTACCACGGCGCACGGACGGCACAGAGTCAATGGAGGTCTTATCCGCCACGGCGGTCAGGCCGCGGATGGCGGTTTCCACCGTATTGGCAAAGTCCGGCGAATCCATGGTCATCGCGATATTCAGGGAACCCAAGTTGCAGGAAATATCGCTGCCCAGCTCCTCATAGGTCAGGTCCGCGTTGAATTCGGATGCGGAGTTGACCTGCAGGATTTCCGAGCACAGGTTGGACATGTTGATCCACGAGGTCTTCACTGGGTTCGCGCGGTTTACGGTGTCCTCGAACATGATGTACGGGTAACCGGACTCGAACTGCAGCTCTGCCACGGTCTGGAAGAAGTGGCGGGCGTTGATCTTCTTCTTGCGGATGCGTGGGTCTTCCACCATCTCCTCATAGTGCTCGGTCACGGAGATGTCACCGAAGGCCTTGCCATAGACGCGCTCGACGTCATACGGCGAGAAGAGGTACATATCATCATTGCGCTTAGCCAACTCAAAGGTGATATCCGGCACGACGATGCCCAGCGAGAGGGTCTTAATGCGGATCTTCTCATCCGCATTCTCGCGCTTGGTATCCAGGAAGTTCATGATGTCCGGGTGGTGCGCGTTGAGGTAAACCGCACCGGCACCCTGGCGGGCACCGAGCTGGTTGGCGTAGGAGAAGGAATCCTCCAGCAGCTTCATCACGGGGATGACGCCGGAAGACTGGTTCTCAATGTGCTTAATTGGTGCACCGGACTCGCGGATATTAGACAGCAGGAGGGCCACGCCGCCGCCGCGCTTGGAAAGCTGCAGCGCGGAGTTGATGGAGCGGCCGATGGACTCCATATTGTCCTCGATGCGCAGCAGGAAGCAGGAGACGAGCTCGCCGCGCTGGGCCTTGCCGGCGTTGAGGAAGGTCGGGGTAGCCGGCTGGAAGCGGCCGGTCATGATCTCGTCTACGAGGTGCTCCGCTAGGCCAGTATCGCCATCCGCCAAAAATAGAGCCGTCATGGACACGCGGTCCTCAAAGCGCTCGAGGTAGCGACGGCCATCAAAGGTCTTCAGCGTGTAGCTGGTGTAGTACTTATACGCGCCCAGGAAGGACTTGAAGCGGAACTTATAGGAATAAGCGCGCTTGAATAGCTCCTTAATAAAGGAGAAATCATACTGCTCAATGACCTGCGGGTCGTAGTACTTGTTATTAATCAGGTAATCGATCTTTTCTTCCAGATCATGGAAGTAGACCGTGTTTTGATTAACGTGCTGCAGGAAGAATTGGTTAGCGGCCTCGCGGTCTTTTTCAAACTGAATCTTGCCGTTAGCATCGTAGAGATTCAGCATCGCGTTCAGAGCGTGGTAATCCAACTGCTCTTCTGGCTTTACTGGCTCGGCGACGGTCTTCCCCAATTGCGTACTCACAGCTGACAAGGCCTTTCTTAAAAATCAGGATCTTTATTTAAGTCGTAGTGGGCGCTAGGCCGCGGCCTCGAGCCCGAGCTCGGCGGCGTTAGCCAATAAACCTTCACGACAAATTTTTATATCGTCATCGTTTCCCAGCAACTCGAAACGATATACATAGGGCACTTTACATTTGGCACTGATGACGTCACCAGCCTTGCCAAAATCGGCACCGAAATTGCTATTGCCACCCGCGATTACCGCGCGAATGAGGCTGCGGTTGTGCTCATCATTGAGGAACTTAATAACCTGCTTTGGCACGGGCCGGGAGTTTTGGTGGCTGATGGAAGCGCCCCCGCCGTAGGTGGGGCACACCAAGACATAAGGTTCGTTGACCTTGAGGAGCTCCTCCGTGCGGCGCAGCGGAATGCGCGCGCTGGGAAAGCCCAGTTTCTGCACGAACCGGTGCGTATTTTCCGTCGCGGAGGAAAAATACACGACCAACATGGCTACTGGCCTCCCCTACCTCTTAGGCGGATGCCGCTACGGAAGCCAAGCCCTTGATACGGTCAGGGCGGAAACCGGACCAGTGCTCGCCATTAGCTTCAACTACTGGTGCCTGAACGTAGCCCAGTGCCATGACGTAGTCACGGGCTTCATCATCAACAGAAATATCGACCAGGTTGTAATCGAGACCGACGCGGTCGAGGGCCTTCTTAGTGGCATTGCACTGGACGCATGCTGGCTTGGTGTAAACGGTGATAGACATATAGATCCTTAAAGCTCCTGCATTGAAAAATTCGTCAGAGCGGGGAGCGTTTTCCCGCCTAAACGGGCGCTTCCTGCGCCGCTCTGAGCAACATTAACGACACTATACTTTGGGGGAAATACCCGCAACCAACACAATATGTAGTAGTTACAGCCATGGTATTCCCAGGATGGCACACCCCCGGACCCCACATGTTGACCACACCTACGAACAGCCATGAAACTACACCAATGGGATTCCTGCAGGTTTACCTGGAGTTCACCATTTTGTGTGTCAAAGTTCACATTTAAGTGGCTGGCGGCCCGCCCTAGGCCCCACTTATCGGCGCCCCCTCAGAGACGCAGGTCGACGGGTTCGGTCCCTCCCCCGGGGCGCGCTTCAGACCAAAAATGACCTGACTCAACACCGTCCAGTTGGTCGGCAGCTTGTCGTGCCTAGGAGCCACGCCGCAGACCTCGCCCAGGTCGAGGTTGACCACATCGGCACCGTCGACAAGCGCCAGCTGCGAAGAACTATTCGGAGTCACCGTCGTATCCCCCGGTGAGTAAATGGAGGTATAAAGCACGCCTGGCGCGGTATCTGGCAGCGCATTGAGCCGTTTCATAAACTCCGACCCCACTACTTGCTGGATGCCGGCCGTACTAGCCAGGAAGGCGGCGAGGTGCGGTGCGAAGGCAATGAATTTAGAAAGCGTCTCCCCCTGCCCGTTAAGCGTGGTGCCGTGGAAGTTGCCACCTAGCGCCACCGCATGGGACACATGACCCGCCCCATCATGCATCTGCGTATACGTCTTGATGTGCATACCGCCCTGGGAATGGCCCACCAAGTTCACCTTGTCCGAGCCAGTGACCTCGCGGACATAGTCCACCTGATCCGCAATTTCCGCGGCCGAATCATCCAGATCCGCGATGGCTTTGACGCTTGGAATCATATTCTGCAAGGTGACATCATCGGCGCCGTAATCAAAGGCCCACACGCACGCCCCCTGATCTTGCAAGAGGTGGACCAAATTTCCCCACACGGAAGCATTATTCGAGGTTCCATGCAGCAGCACAACGGGCTCAGTGATGTCCCCTGAAGGCATACAGGACGGGTCATTGATGCCAAGGGACTCCGGTGCAGAGGATTCCCACTGTGGTTCTGCGGCATGAGCCACTGGGGCAGACAATCCGAGTGCGGCGGCAGTGAGCGCGGCAACGATTCGCTGGGACATTATTCTTCTTTCTCACGACATAAATAGGCAAAATAATTATATTCATATATTTGCCTTTATATTCACCGGGGCTGAAGAGAATATATCCTTTTGTGCCAGAGCTCACGCATGAAAAATCCGCCCCACTCCGGAAAGCCGGAGGGAGCGGATGGAATCGCGTCTCAATTAGCCCTGACGAGCCTTGAAACGGGGATCCTTCTTGTTGATCACGAAGACCTTACCGTGGCGGCGAATAACCTGGGCGCCCGGCTTCTTCTTCAGCGACCGAAGGGACTTACGGACCTTCATCGGGCGCTCCTTTCGTTATGCGCAATCTACATGCGGTTGAATAAGTAAAGCACGGACTGGGAATCCCCAGCCATGACACGAGGAAAAATGTTACCTCACACGGCCGTCAATACCAAAACACTAAGGCTTCACGGGTGCGGACTCGCGCTCGTAGCGCGACTTCATCTCCTCGCCTACCTCATCCAGGCTACGTCCCATAGTCTCTGGAACCAAAACCTTGGTGTAGCCGATGGCGATGAGGCCGAAGACTCCGAAGACGATAAACGCCACCGGGCCGGTCAGCCACTCCACTAGCGGCAGGAAGTACTGCGCCACGGCCCAGTTGGTGGCCCATAGCGAGAGCCCCGCAATGCCCATGCCTAGGCCGCGTACCTGCAGCGGCACCAGCTCGGAAATGAGCAGCCACGTCGTAGGCGACACTGCCGCCTGCTGAAAGGCGATAAACAGCGCCATAAAGACCAAAGAAACCATCGCCATAGCGGTGGAATCCTGCGCATGGGAATAGGCAAAGGAGAGGATAAACAGCGAGACCACGTTGCCGGTCAGGCCGATCAACAACAATCGCTTTCGCCCAATGCGGTCCACGACCTTGAGCCCCACCCAACAGGCCAGCACGGATACCGTGCCGATAACGATGGAGGTATAAACCGAGTTGGCAGTGGATATCCCCACCTGGTTCATCATGGTCGGCGCGAAGTACACAATGGCGTTGACGCCGGTAATCTGCTGCGTCAAGCCCATCAGCATGGCAAGCAGCACCGTAATCTGCATCCACCGATTGGCCTTCAGCGCCTTCCATTCGGATCCGCTGGATTTTCGCGCGGTCTCCTGCGAGGTCAGCTCCGAGATATCCATCCCGGCGCGCCCGGCAATCTCTTGGGCGCGGGGCATGCGCCCGTTGGTTGCCAGCCATACCGGCGTCTCTGGCAGGAAAGCCATTCCGAGAGCTAACGCTAGGCCCGGCACGGCGGCTAGGCCCAGCATCCACTCCCAGCTACCGGTAGAGGCCAGCGCGGAGTTGACCAGGTAGGCCATCAACTGGCCTACCACAATCGCGAGGGTATTGAGCGAGACCATGCGCCCGCGCACCTTGGCGGGCACGATCTCCGCGATGTACATGGGAGACACGATTGACACTGCACCCACGGCAAAGCCCAAAAAGGTGCGCGCCGTTGCCAGCATTCCCACCGAGCCGGAAAGCGCACACCAGATAGAACCCAGCACGAAAATGATGCCGCCTGCAATCAGCGTGAAGCGGCGTCCATATCTATCGGCGATGCGCCCGGCTGTCAGCGCCCCTACTGCAGCACCCACGAGCAGCATCGAGGTCACCCAACCCTCTTGGTGGGCACTCATGTCGAATGCGGGACTAATAAAAAGCAAGGCACCGGACATCACGCCGGTGTCGTATCCAAATAACAGCCCGCCCAGGGCCGCTATTCCAGCTACTACCTTGACATAAACTTCCTTATTCACAGCACAATATTGTGTCAGGCGGCTACCATGAACGTCATGTCGAACGATGCCGAAAACCTGCAGCAAACCATCATAAAGACCCTGGGTTTGCGCCCCTTTATCGATCCAGAAGCCGAAGTGCAGCGCCGCGTGGATTTCCTGGTTGACTACCTGCGCACCACCGGCGCTAAAGGCTACGTGCTGGGTATTTCCGGCGGCCAGGATTCCACCTTGGCGGGAAAGCTCGCGCAGATGGCGGTGGACCGCGTCGACGGCGCGGAGTTTTGGGCTGTGCGCCTGCCCTACGGCGTGCAGGCCGATGAGGACGATGCCCAGATTGCTCTGGATTTCATCCAGCCCGATCACCGCCCCACCGTCGATATCAAGCCGGCTACCTTGGCCCTCGACGAACAGGTGGCAGATGCGCTGCAGCTTGCCGACGTCACCGATTTCAACCGCGGCAATACCAAAGCGCGCCTGCGCATGACCGCCCAATACGCCATCGCCGGTGAGGTCGGCGCGCTAGTCATCGGCACCGACCACGCGGCGGAAAACGTCACCGCCTTCTTTACCAAGTGGGGCGATGGCGCGGCGGATCTCCTCCCCTTGGCCGGCCTCAATAAGCGCCAAGGCGCCGCCCTCCTAGAGCACCTTGGTGCCCCGCGCTCTACCTGGGAGAAGGTCCCCACCGCGGACTTGGAGGACGATAAGCCCCAGCTTCCCGACGAAGAAGCCCTCGGCGTCACCTACGCCCACATCGATGACTACCTAGAGGGCAAGGCGGTTCCCGACGCCGCCCGCGAACGCATCGAAACCTTATGGCACCGCGGCGCCCACAAACGCATCATGCCGCAAGGGCCGAACCTTTAGCCCAGTGCCTCCAAGGTAGCGGCCGCCGCGCGCTCCAGCGGCCGGTTATAGCTGGCGCCGTGCGTCAGCGCATGCACTGCCAACGGATGCAGCTGGTGCATGGGAATCCATTTTTCGATGTCCTTAGGCGCACCATATCCCCGGAAAATCTCCTCAAGGTACGGTGCCCCGAAAAGCGCCAACATCCCCAAATCCGTATGCGGGTGCCCTCCATGGGCGGCGGGGTCAATCATGATGCCGCCATCCGCTCCAAAAAGCAGGTTGCCCGCCCATAGATCGCCGTGGATGCGCGCCGGCGCCACATCCCAACTGCGCGCGGCGATGGCGTCGCAGGCACGCCTTACCAAGTCCAACTGCGCTGCACTAATCCCCGCTAGTTCCGCGAAGGGGAGCACGCGCTGCTGAACGTAGAACTCGCCCCAATTATCCGTCGGGATGCAGTCTTGCTCGATACTGCCGATGAAGTTCTTGCCTTCCCACCCGGTAGGAGGCGCGCCAAACGCTTCGGCTCCCCCACGGTGCATGCGCGCCAGCTCCGCACCAAATGTCCGCGCCGCCTCCGGCGTAGGCATGACCTCGTCCACGCGCTCGGTAACGATTTCTAGCCCGTCGGCGCTCACGACGTTGACCACCGCGTCGGTGGCCTCCCCGAGCCACCGCAGTCCGGCAGCCTCGGCACCTGCTTGATCTCCGTCGCGTACTCGCTTTGAAAAAGTCTGCATGCCGCCCAGCCTAATCAGGCAAGGAAATTTTTAAAGCGCCGCGTGCTCTCGCGTGGGCAGGGCCATCATAAGGAGCAAGGCGATTCCACCGAACACCGGAATGAGCCCAATCAGGCATAACAACCCCGTCCTCCCGGAATCGTGCAGCCGCCGGCACATCAAGGAAACGACTGGAATCACAAGTACCGCCTCGGCAATAGTCTCAATATCCACGCCAAAGTGCCGATCGATAATGCCGATTGCCACAGAACTCAGCACGAGGAAACCGAAAACCCACCAAAACTCACTCATGGACGCCCGGCCACGAAAGTCGAAGTACTTTACAAAGAACCTGCCTAGCGCCTGTACAGGCGACGCCCCATAGAGCGCTTCGCGTGTAAAGAACCCTGTGGAATCATCAGTCATTCTGCGCGCGAGCCCCTTCGATGTTGACTGCATATACTCGGCTGCGCACCATGCTACCCACTTCCTATAAAGGAGGAGCAATGTACTCGGACGTCATCATCATCGGTGGCGGCTTTGCCGGCACCGCAGCCGCCATCACCTTGGCCCGCGCTAACCGAAAAATTCGGTTAATCGATTCCGGCGCTCCCCGGAATCGCTTCAGCAAACATGCCCACGGCATCCTTGGTCTCGATGGCGCGGCTCCCGCCGAATTGCTTCAGCGCGGCCACGCGGAGGTGGGGAAATTCGGCGGAACCATTACCCAGGGCTCGGTGGAGAAACTCACCCGGGATTCCGAGCGCGGACCTTGGCGGGCAAAGCTTGGCGGCGGCGAGGCTTTCGAATCCCGCCACGTTCTCGTCGCGACGGGGCTCACGGACAAGCTCCCTGCAGTCCCCGGCCTCAGCGATTTGTGGGGCACCAGGGTCTTTCACTGCCCTTACTGCCATGGCTACGAAGTCACCGGGAAGAAGGTTGCACTCATCGGCGGCGCGAATCCGCCTTTTACCATCCGCATCAGCAAACTGCTGTCCACGTGGACGAGCGCACTGACCTTCTACCCCAACGGCCTTGAGCTCACCGATCTTGATCGCGCTCAACTCGCCGGATTGGGTGTAAAAATAGTCGATGCAGACGTGACACAGGTCCAAGCAGATAAAGCGACTCCAACTGGCGTAAAGGTGCACAGTTCTGCTGGAGAAGACACCTATGAAGCCTGCTTTACGGGCCCTGATTTTCTACCCAATGACGCACTGCTGCGGGATGCCGGCTGCGAATCAACAGATGGCTGGAGCAGCGTAGAGCGTGGCCAGACCTCGGTATCGCGCCTGTGGGCGGCCGGCAATGTGGTCAGCTCGCCGGACCAAGTCTCGCAAGCGATGGGCAGCGGCGCGGCCGTCGGCATCGCCATCGATCAGCGCATGCTCGATGAGGATTTAGCGGAGCTCTAGCCTCGCAACAAGAAAAGGAGAGGAACTAATGTTCCTCTCCTTTATATTGTGGAGCTAACGGGATTCGAACCCGTGACCCCCACACTGCCAGTGTGGTGCGCTACCAGCTGCGCCATAGCCCCTCAAACGAGGTGCAACCCTGTGGGCTGCAACTCGCTTAAATATACATGGAGGGTATTTAACTCTCCAAATCGCCTGCTACTTAGTGACGATCTCTACCCAATCACCTAGGTTCTTGCCGGCCTTTTGATCCTTTTCTGATGGAACATCCTTGCCATCCTTGACGATTCGCGGCGAAGATACGGTGCCGGTTTCCTTATCCAGCTTGTCGTAGTTGGTCTTCGCCATTTTATTGCCCTGCTTGACGTCTACATCCTTGATGGAATCAACGACATCATCGTCCGCGCCAAACTCCTTAGCGGCATCAGCAATATCCTTGATGTCCCACGAAGTAGCCACCTTCTGCTGGTTCTGCAGCATGTAGTCACGCAGGTTCCAGTAGGTCTTGATATCACCAGACTTGGCCAGCTCGGACATAGCGGCTGCCGCCTTAGTGGAGTAGCCCTCCTGGTTTTCAATGTCCTTGCCATCCAAGAAGTTGAGGGTACGCACGTGGACGATCAGCTTGCCGTCTTCGATGGCCTTCTGCATGTCACCGTCGGTGGCCTGAGCCAGTTCGGCACAGTGCGGGCAGGAGTAGTCTTCGTAGAGATCCACCTCAGGGGTGCCCTTCTTGGCGCTTTCAGACTTAAGGGTAATAGCACCGTCGTTGTACTCCATGGACATATTTACGTCCTTGGCGTCAAGGGCATCGACAGAATCCGTGGACGACTGCTTGCCATTCCACACGATGTAGCCAATGACAACGGCAATAATGACGAGGAGCACGCCGACTCCCCAGATAAAACCGTTGCCACCCTTGGCGTTCGGGTCAGTTACTTTGCTCATTTGAACCTTGCCTTTGCAATTCTTCGGACTCGATCAGCCTACCTTGCCCACCTGCTAGGGGTGAAGAGCAAACTTGGTGAAGGGGCGCTTGATGGTCCATAGGGTCAGGAATAGAAATGCGGCGTCGCGCAGCAGCGTCTTCGCATAATCCATTCCTCGGTCAGGGTTTTGGGCGTCATAGCCAAAGCAGCCGCAGTCAATATCCAGTCCACGGGCCCAAGCTTGCGCGATGCCCACCATAAAGAGCAGCAACACGACGGTGGCCACGATGGAGGACTTTCGCAAAAACAGCCCGAGCAGCAAGAGCACGCCACCAATAACCTCCAGTGGGCCAATGACCGTTGCGAGGTAAAGAGCCCAATCAGGCGTAAAAATGTCATAGCCCTTAATGGCTTGGGTCATGTCTAGAGTTTTGCCGAGCTTATGCACGCCGGCGTCAATCCACACCCAAGCCATGCCAAAGCGGGCGATGAAGCTGATGACGTCGAGCACCAGCTTCCCATTAATCTTGCTACTCACGAGGATGAGTGTAGCGTTAAACCCCTAATACATGGGAAACAACTGCCTGTGCTTCTGCTTGCACCTGCTTGAGATGTTCCTCACCCAAGAAAGATTCGGCATAGATTTTGTACTTATCTTCAGTGCCGGAAGGACGAGCGGCGAACCAGGCATTTTTCGTCGCTACCTTCAGGCCGCCGATGGCCGCACCGTTGCCGGGTGCCTCCGTCAGCTTGGCCACGATGTCCTCGCCTGCTAGCTCCGTGGCGGAAACTTTTTCAGGAGACAGCTTCTTGAGGATGGCCTTCTGCTCGCGGTTCGCGGGGGCGTCGGTGCGGGCATAGGCTGGGGCGCCGAATTTCTCCGCCAGTTCTGCGTAGCGCTGGGACGGAGTCTTGCCGGTGACGGCGGTAATCTCCGCGGCGAGTAGATCCATAATGATGCCGTCCTTATCGGTGGACCACACGGAGCCATCGAAGCGCAGGAAAGACGCCCCGGCAGACTCCTCGCCACCGAAACCAATGGTGCCTTCGAGCAACCCCGGTACAAACCACTTAAAGCCGACGGGCACCTCCACCAATTCGCGGTCTAGGCTTTTCACCACGCGATCGATCATGGAGGAAGACACCAGGGTCTTTCCCACACCGGCACTCCCCCACTGCGGGCGATGACTAAAGAGGTACTCGATAGCCACGGCGAGGTAGTGATTGGGGTTCATGAGTCCGGCATCGGGAGTGACAATGCCATGGCGGTCCGCATCGGCGTCGTTGCCCGTGGCAAGGTCGAACTTTGAGCGGGCGTCGATAAGCGAGGCCATAGCATCAGGCGAGGAACAATCCATGCGGATCTTTCCGTCCGTATCCAAGGTCATAAAGCGGAAAGTGGAATCCACCTCCGGATTCACCACGGTCATGTTGAGCTCGTAGTGGTCAGCGATGGCCTGCCAATAGTCCACGGAAGCGCCACCCATGGGATCGGCACCGATGCGCAGGCCGGAGTCTTTAATGGCCTGCATATCCACCACATTCTCAAGGTCAGCCACGTAGTTGTGCACGTAGTCATGCTTCACGCAGCGCTCGTCCAGCACGCCCGCGACAGACGTCCGCTTCACACCCTCCAGCCCAGCGCGCAGGTACTCGTTCGCGCGTCCTGCAATCCAATCCGTGGCCTGCGCGTCGGCCGGTCCACCGGTAGGCGGGTTGTACTTAAAGCCGCCATCGCGGGGAGGATTATGGGACGGGGTAATCACGATGCCATCGGTGCCAGGGTGGGTCAGGATGGCGTGAGAGACCGCTGGGGTCGGCGTGTAGCGGCCGCGCTCGTCGACGCGAACCTCCACCCCATTGGCCAGCAGCACCTCAAGGGCGGAGACCATGGCAGGCTCGGACAGCGCGTGGGTATCGCGGCCGATGAAAATCGCCCCAGCAACGCCTTGTTCCGCGCGGTAATCCACAATGGCTTGGGTAATCGCTAGGATATGAGCCTCATTAAAGGCTCGATCCAGCGCGGAGCCGCGGTGGCCTGAGGTACCGAAGGACACCTGCTGATCCGGGTTATCGGCGTCCGGGGTACGGGTGTAGTAGGCGGTGACCAATTCTGCGATATCAATAAGATCCGCGGGCTGTGCCAGCGTGCCGGCGCGCTCGTGGGCCATGGCGTACTCCTTGAAGGGTTGGGGTGGTATGCCATCCCAGCTTGCCTGCTCTCCCGTAGTTGCGCAGGACGAATATTCCCCCGGCTGGGGGTATGGGCAAATTTACTCCATTTCTATAGTTCGCTAGATTTACAGAATGGACTCGCTTAATTCCATCCTCTCCGCCATCAGCACCGTGGTGTGGGGACCGTTCATCCTCATTCCCCTCCTGTTGGGCACCGGCCTGTGGCTGACCATTCGTTTGGGCGGACTCCAGTTTCGCGCACTCGGCCGCGCACTGCGCCACGTCTTCGCCAGCGACTCCGGCGACGACTCCACTGAGGGTGATATTTCCAATTATCAGGCGCTGACCACCGCCCTTGCCGCCACCGTGGGAGTGGGAAATATCGTGGGCGTGGCCACCGCGTTGTCCATCGGCGGCCCTGGCGCACTGGTATGGATCTGGATTACCGGCCTCGTGGGCATGGCGTCCAAGTACACCGAGGCCTACCTGGGCGTGCGTTTTCGCACCACGGATTCCAAGGGCGAGATGTCCGGCGGGCCACAGCAATACCTGAAGCGTGGCATCCCCGGACCACTCGGATCGGTACTCGCAGTATTCTTTGCCATCTTTGCAATTTGCGCATCCTTTGGCATCGGCAACCTCGCCCAAGCCAATGCTGTGGCCACCAATATGGAATCGACCTTCGGTATCGCCCCGGCGGCCACCGGTGCGATTCTCTTCGTCTTGGTGGGCTCCGTACTCCTTGGCGGAATCCAGGCCATCGGGCGCATTACCGCCGCCTTCGTCCCGTTGATGATCATCGTCTACGTCCTGGGCGGGCTCTATGTAATCTTCTCGCATGCCACGGAGATTCCCGCCGCCTTTGCCATGATTTTCAGCGATGCCTTTACCGGCACCGCCGCTGGTGGCGGGTTCGTGGGCTCCACCATCATGATGGCCATTCAATACGGTGTTGCCCGCGGCATCTTCTCCAATGAGTCCGGCATGGGCTCCGCCGCCATCGCCGCCGCGGCTGCCAAGACCCCGCACCCAGCGCGCCAGGGGTTGGTATCGATGACGCAAACCTTCATTGACACCATCATCGTGGTAACCATCACTGGCTTGGTCATTGTTGTGGGCGGTACCTGGGATATGGGCCGCGACGAGGCCGGAATCATGACGGCCGAGGCCTTTTCTCGCGTGCTTCCTGGCGACTGGGGCGGCACCATCGTTTCGCTCTCCATTATTTTCTTCGCCTTTTCCACCATCATGGCCTGGGCGTATTACGGCGAGCGTTCCCTGGAGTCCCTCTGCGGCCGCAAGGCCTCTATCCCCTACCGCATGTTTTTCGCCTGCCTCCTCTTTGTCGGCTCCGTCTCGGAGCTCGAGCTCGCTTGGACCTTCTCCGATCTGGCCAATGGCCTCATCGCCATCCCGAACCTCATTGGCTTGCTCCTTCTCTCCGGCCTCGTGGCCCGCGAAACCAAGGCGTACTTAGCCTTTGACCCCAAGCTCAATAAGCCAGTGAATGAGGTGCGCGCGTTCGTAGAGTCCCAGGGGATGGACTGGAAGTAACATAGGCCGCATGCCTCAATTCCTCGTCGTGGGTGCTGGCGCTGCGCTCGGCGCGGCGGCCAGGTACCTCCTCTCCGCCGCGCTCGGCGGCGGCATGCTCCCACTGCTCGTCATCAATATCCTCGGCAGTGCGCTCATGGGCTACTTCCGCCCCGGCCCCTTTTGGGGCACCGGCGTGCTTGGCGGTTTCACCAGCTTCGCTACCTTCGCTTTCCTGACCTCCGAGGCGCATTGGACCGTGGCCCTGGCCTATGTCCTGGCCACCATCATCGGCTGCGTGGGCGGCTACCTGGCGGGTGACAAGCTGCGATGAATCTTCTGTGCGTCCTTCTCGGCGGTTTCATCGGCGGCAGCCTGCGCTATGGCTTTACCCGGCTTGTCCCCGCCCCCTACTGCACCTTCGTGGCGAATATTTTGGGTTCCCTAGCCCTTGGCCTGGCCTATGGTTTCGCCCAGCTTGCCGACGCCCCCCTTATTCACCCCTTCCTCGCCCTCGGCCTCGCCGGCGGTCTGTCCACCTGGTCCACATTGGCGAAGGAACTGGGCGAGATGTTCAAACGCAAGCAGTGGTGGCGGCTTAGCAAGTACCTCTTCTGGACCATCGGACTCGGCATCGTTTTAGCCTGGCGCGGCACCATCTGGGCGGCACGCATTTATCACGGCATATAAGCAAAATGGTCTCATTCTCCGCGCGAAGAATGAGACCATTAGCTGTATACCTAGTCCGCGATTGCCTCCAAAGGCGGTGTCTTTGCCGCACGGTTCGACGGCCAGACGGCCGCAATAATGCCCACGACGGCCGATCCCACCAGCATAATAAGCACCATCGCCCACGGAATCTGCGCGGAATCCAATCCCTCATCACCGAGAATCTTGATAAAGGACCAGCCCAAGCCAAGGCCGATAAGGATGCCCATCACCGCACCAAAGAGCGCAATCTGCACCGACTCAAGAGTGATCATCGTGCGGATCTGGCGGCGCTGCGTACCCACGGCACGCAACATGCCAATCTCTTGGCGTCGCTCAATAACACCCAGGGTCAAGGTATTGACAATTCCCAGCACGGCGATAATCACTGCAAGGGCAAGCAGACCATACAAGATGGAAAGCATCTGGTCGATGAATCCGGCGGCTTGGCCCGCATACTCCTCGCCAGAATTAACCTGAACCACGACCAAATCCTTGACCGAGTCCTCTAGGTTGTGGCGCAGTTCTTCCTTGTCATAGCCTTCCTGGCCCAAGACGCCCACCATTTGGACGGTAAAGGACTTCTTCGGTGCGACCTTTTCCGCCACATCCTGCGAAAGCACCATATTCTGGACCACATCGGTGGGCTTAAAGGTACCGACCAGCTTCGCCTCGGCCTTCTTGTCCTTTTCCGCAGAAGTAACCGTGTAGGTCTCTCCTACCTTCCAGCCGTGTTCCTTGGCAAAGTCTTCGGTAGCAATGAAGCCCTTCTCCAAGTTGGCATCACCCTCGACCATGTCGAGCGCAATCATCGACGACGGATCTCCATCCGCAGTCGTCGTTTGCTGGAATTGTGGACCATAATCCATCGATGCCTGACCATCGACGGCCACCGGAGCCATACCGACGGTAATCACCTTATCGACGCCTTCGGCCTCCGCCGCGCGCTTACCCGTGTCCTTCGGCGTCGGGAATTCACCGGAGCTAGGACCGGAAAGCAGGTAATCAGAGGTAATGTTTTGCTCCACGGTATCGGCCACAGAAGACTTCATCGTTGCACCAAGCATGCCGATGGCAGTCACCAGAGCCACGCCCAAGGTCAGCGCAAATGCGGTGGCTGCCGTACGGCGCGGATTACGACGTGAGTTCGTCGCCGCCAGTGAACCAATAGCGCCAAACGGTGCACCGATTACCTTGCCCACCGTGGGAACCAGAGGTAGCGACAGGGCCGGGCCGGCTAAGAAGAATCCCACGATGACACCGAATGCGCCGACGCCGACGAGGATGGCGCGGACGTTGGTTTCGCCGTCGGAAAGCACGCCTGCCAACGCCGCAACAATGCCCACCAGCAAGATAATGGCACCGAAAATCGTGCGTACCTTCAGGGAAGTTCCGGAAGCTGATTCGGTAGTGCGCATTGCCTCCACCGGCTGCACGCGGCCCGCGCGCCGTGCCGGGGCCCATGCGGATACAACCGTCACGATAGTGCCCAAAATGATTGGAACTACGATAGCCGAGACGCTCAGGCCCAAGCCGCCATCGAGAGGCATTCCCTGCGCGCTCATCACTGCCTTAATGATTGCGACCAATCCCATACCGGCAACCACGCCAACAATGGACCCCAGAACACCAACAATGGCAGACTCCACCACCACCGAATTTGTAATCTGGCGACGGGAAGCACCCAGCGCACGCAAGAGAGCGAACTCCTTAGTGCGCTGCGCGACAATCATCGAGAAAGTATTCGCAATAATGAAGGTGCCCACCAGCAGCGCAATCAGGCCGAACGCGATGAGGAAGTAATTGATGAACTTCAAGGCAGAAGACATCATCTCCGAAGTCTCCTCAGCCAGGCGCTCACCTGACTCCGCCTTGACTTCATACTTCTCGTTCAGGTGATCCACCAAGGCATTCGCATCCACTCCATCGGCTGCAGAAACCTTGAGCTGGCTCGGCTCACCGTAGCGCTCCAGGTAATCCTTTTCAGCCATGCTCAGCACGATGCTCTCGCCCTGGTCTACCGCGGGCTCTGAGATGCCAGAAACGGTAACCGTATCCTGCTCATCGGGGTGAACCACAGTCAGCTTTTGGCCCACAGAAATGCCGTATTTGTCAGCCGCGGAAGAGTTGACGAGGACCTCGTCCTTACCGCTAGGCTCCTCGCCCTCCTTCAGTTCATCGGCGCCGCCAACGACCTTGTCTTCTGGATAGAACGGGACAACGCTGGCCGTGCCGCCCTGGGTTTGATAGGCCTCCGAGTTCTCATCGGCCGCGACAACGGTCTCCGAATCCGCGATATTGATGTTTTTAACATCCTTATCGTCAGCCAGCTTCTGACGCAGCTTGTCATCCAGTTTCGCGCCATTGTCGTCCTTTTGGCTCACCACTGCATCCACGCCGCGGAACTGATTATCCACGGCGGAGTCAAACGTCGACTTCAGCGAATTGGTGAACATAAACGAGCCGGCAATAAACGCGGTGCCCAAAACCACCGCGAGAATCGTCAGCCCAAGGCGCAATTTATGCGCCACGATATTGCGCAGAGACACTCTACGCATTGCGTTTCCGCGTGCCATTTAGCCCTCAATCTCCGCCATTACCTGGTGAATGGCCTCCATCGTCGGATTGTGCAACTCATTCACAAGCTTGCCGTCAGCAAGGAAAACCACCCGGTCCGCATACGAGGCGGCCTTGGCATCGTGTGTGACGATGACCACTGTTTGGTTGTCCTTATCCACCGCGGTTCGCAGAATATCGAGCACCTCGGCCGAAGAATTCGAATCCAGGTTGCCCGTTGGCTCATCGCCAAAGATGATTTCCGGCCGAGAAACCAATGCACGAGCACAGGCCACGCGCTGCTGCTGTCCGCCAGACAGTTCAGCTGGGCGGTGTTCCAGGCGCTCCGCTAGGCCAAGGCGGCTAGTAACCTCCTCAAACCACTGCTTATCGACGCCCTTGCCCGCAATATCCGTGGGCAGCGTAATGTTTTCCGCCGCAGTCAGCGTGGGCACAAGGTTAAAGGACTGGAAAATAAAGCCCAGCCGGTCACGACGCAGCGCCGTAATGTCTTTGTCGTTGAGTGCCGACATATCGGTATCACCGATAAATGCTGATCCGGAAGTCGCTGAATCGAGACCAGCCATGGTGTGCATCAGCGTTGACTTACCGGAACCCGACGGGCCCATGATCGCAGTAAATTCGTTCTTGCCAAATTCAATGGATACATGATCAAGAGCGACGACGGCTGTGTCATCACTTCCGTATTGCTTAAACAAGTCAACGGCGCGAGCCGCAGCATCAGTCATGAGACAAACTCTCCTTGTAAATGGGAAATTACCTATTTAAGTCTAGCGACCATGGCCTCCGGCCAACATCATCCCTGAGGAGGAAAACGGCATGCGAAAGCCTGGCACGCGCCTTCCTGAAGCGTCCTGGGTTTAGTTCCTACCTCAGCTAAGGAAGGATTGAACTATGCCTAGAAAGTATTCCGTCGAGTTCA
>NZ_JASOKQ010000030.1:0-22430 GCF_030216265.1 Corynebacterium sp. UMB0012 | reverse complement strand
GAACTCGACGGAATACTTTCTAGGCATAGTTCAATCCTTCCTTAGCTGAGGTAGGAACTAAACCCAGGACGCTTCACCTTGGCGAAGAAGCATGACGTGATCGTGTTGTTCACCGCTCAGTCGGATGCAAATGCTTCGCGCTTACCGGGTGGGTATTGGACCAATAATTCTACCTACACTGCCATTCGCCCAGCCGCGGCGCAGGCCCCGAAGTGGCAGTTCAGCTTCGGCGACACCCGCGCCCTACTGGAATCCATCACGACGTTCGTTCGGGGCTTAGGCCTAGATATTGTTCTGGTAACTTCCCCGTACCGGTACCTGAGCTGGGAGACGGATAAGTGGTCTCGGCTCAATTTCGGAAATAAACGAGTTCTAGGCGAATACCAGAAAGCCCGCGCCGAGCTTACCAACACGTACCGGGAAACGGCACAGTTGAGGGAAATCCCCCTGCTGGACCTGGAGCAGATCATCAGCGGCGATCCGGCCCTGTTTTATGACGAGCTCCACTTCAACACAGCAGGTCATGAAAAAGCCGGGAAAATCATTACCGAATACCTCAAAGATCATCTCGGCAGCTAAACGGCCGAGTCTTTTTCACTACCGCCTTGCTACGGTCATGGTGTTTCTCCGATCTTGATGAATGTAACTCGTGTTTTTCCGTCGCCCTCGCCGGTGCCGATGAGGATGATTTGGGAGTCTGGGGTGATGTTGACGTGGCGGATGTACGGGGATTCTGGGGCGGGGATTTGTTCGCCGTATTGTCCGTGTTCACCACCGCGTATGTTCAGTAGGGGCGGGTTAGTGCCGGTTCCCTCTAGTACCATGAGGTACAGGCCATCTAGACGGTGACGGTCATAAACATGATTCTCTAGCCACTGGTTTGATTTTCCAGCACTAGCGGCAATTGTGTAGGCGCGGCGGTTAATGAGCTGCAGTGCCATTAGCAACCACCGCCCACAGTTGCTAGTTGAGGCGCGTGATGTAGATGGTTCCGGTGGCGTCCTTTTTGGCGTATATCATCGGCTCGATTGTGGAGGTGATGAGTACGTCCTTGCCCTGGGTTGACCATGCGTCCGTGTAGAGCTCGAAGCCCTGTGGGGACTCCACTCGATAGCGCCCTGGTGCGAGTACGAGCCGATAGTTTTGGTTGGCGCACCATGTGGTGGATTGGCCTTCCCATCGGGCCCATGAGCCTGTACTGGGGGTGGCTGTGAAGGCTGCTATTTGTGGGGAGCTGATTTTCTTTAGTGCCATGCTGCCACCGCCTTGCGTAGCAGTCCAGCGCATTTACGAGAGAGAGAGAGAGAGAGAGTTTGTTACTGGTGTGACTAGCACAGTTACGTAACCTCCTTTTTCAGACGTGGCACGGAAGCGCAGCTCGCCCGGCGAATCCCACCGCATACGCACCGCCGCCCCAGACTGGAAATTGTGCCACTGGTACGAGTTGTCACTTTTCGTGTACAGCCCTAGGCCTAGTGGGAGTGTCACCTCACTGGTAGGAATTACGGTTACCGCGTATACGCCTGGTTCCATTGGTAAGCCGTAGTTCGACCCCTCGATAGGCACCCAATCATTGTTTGTCCCCACGGGGATTTTCTTATCAAACGCCTGGGTTCGCCCCGGCGCGAATAGTCGTTTCAGCATTGTTTACACCACCTTGTAGATGTTTCCGGTTTGGGCGACCTGGATAAAGTCACCTTTTTGGCAGCTGGTTTCTTTGGTCTTGGCTTGGTCTTCGGTTTCGACCGCCCACACCATGCCGACGGTGCGGGCTTTTTCGGCGGCGATGGCTGCGTCCAACTGGGTTTTGGATACGTCGCCTTTGAGCTCGTCTTTTTGGGCTTGGGTGAGGGACTCGAATTTGATGGCGCCGTCTTTACCGTCGGTGCCGTCCTTGCCCGCCGGGCCTGATAGTGACGGCCCCGCCTCACCATTAATCACCAGACGGTCACCACGCCACTCCACATCCACATTGCTGCGAATGCGATTCTCACCCAACGGCCCCGCATACCTCGCCGTCGTGCGCCAGGTGCCCCACTCACGTGTCTGGCGGTCATAGGCGGAGTAGTACACATCGATGGTCATGGACTCGCCTTTACCGGAGAGAATGAATCCGGTCTTGTATAGGGAGTCGTGGCCGTCGCCTGCCTGCGGCACCAAAGGTACGGGGGATAATTCCCACTTAGTGCCATCCGCAGAGTGCAGGAGGTAAATCACACCATTAACACCCGTGGTGCGCCGGTCAGCATCCGAAACAATGCCCCAGTATTCACCATCGCGGTATTGGATTTCGGAGTGCCAGAAATCCCTGTCAGATGGCAGCGTGAAGTCCATCGAGCATTCTTGCGGCTTACTCCAATCAGACGGGGTGGGCACCGCCTTAGTGGACTCCACCCAGACGATCTGATTTGGCGAGACGGTCGTGGAAATGAAGTACATTCGCCACCGGTCCCCTAGCCACATCAGTGACTGCGCCACCGTAGACGAATGACGGTCGGAAAGTTCCGGCCACCAAATCTTCTGCTTCGGCGACCAGTGCACACCATCGCGGCTCATCGTCATCCAGAATGACTCACGCCCCTTGTTCGGGCGGTCCACCATGCGCCAGGTGATCACCATTTCGTTATCGCGCATAGTCAGGTGTGCGTCCGAGTTGTACGGGTCAGGGCGGCCCTTAGCGTCATCAATCGGGTTAGTAAGCCCGTCCGGCACCTGCCAGTTCACACCATCGTTGGATACGACGATGTTGGGGTCCTCGTGGGCCTCATTAAAGTTCGGGTATGGGGTCATCACCATCCAGTAGCGCCAACCGTTCCACCCGTCCTCAAAAAACAGCACGGAAGGGTGCACCGCTTGGCCGGAACCCTCATGGGTGGGGATTTCCAGTTTCTCGCCGGGCGGTGCCGTCCAACCCCACACTGGCGTTCCTTCTTCGCCGCGCAGGAGGAGTCGCAGGAGTCCTCGGTCTGCCATTTGGTGGGAGCGGGTGGCGTTTACCTGCGCAAGCGGGGAGCCACCGCCTGCGCCAGCCGCCCCACTGCCGATACGTACCCACTCCGACCAGTTCCTGCCATTGTCGCGGGTGCGCTGCATTACTGGGTTATCGCGGTCTGCTGCGCCTACGGTGGTCCAGCGTTGCACCACTTGGCCGGTATCAAGGGCTAGGACTTCCACTACAGCGGGGTTAATCGCTACGGGCAACGTAGGCTTATTAACCAGTGACGATGCTGTGGAGTAGTTGACCACCTGGTACATGCCGGAGGTGAGGTAATCGTCCATGTTGGACATTTTCGGGATGGGGGTTTTCTCCCACGTCGCATTTTCCCAGGGCTTCTCCCACGGGGACCAATTACCAGCGGTGTCACTGTGACGCGTGTAGGTGATGTTTGGGCCGGTGGCGGGGCCGTTTACCGTCCAGCGCTGCACACACGCCTTACCACGGATACTAAAGACTTCCAGCACGCCGGAATTAATGGCGAGGGAATCATTGGGGAGGTTTCGCATAGAAGCAGCGGCAGTGTATGAGTTGACTTGGTAGAAGCCGGACGTGGTGACCTCGTTAAAGTCAGTTTTTAGCTCCAAATTAGTGCGATACCAGGAGTATTTCGCGCCGATTTCCTCCCACGGTGACCACTCACCAGCGGTATCACTATGGCGCATGTAGGTGAGGTTGGGTCCGGTTGCTGGCCCGTTGACCGTCCACCGCTGCACACACGCTTTACCACGCAAGTTAAACACTTCTAGGGTGCCGGAGTTGATAGCGTCCGGCACGTCTGGAAGATTCTTCGCCGACGCGGCCACACTGTACGAATTAATTTGGTAGAAACCGGAATCCGTGACCTCGTTAAGGTCAGTGCCCTTTTCTAGCCCGCCTTTAGGCCACTTAATGACCGAATCGATCTTGTCGGCGGCTTCCTGCAAAATCTCACGCATACCACCCTTAACATCCAGGTAGTCCTGCATGTTGGAGCTAAAGCCAAGGGCGTTAGCGATAGCTTCCCATATCATGCTCATTCCTGCGGCGGCGATAAATGGGATACTGTCAGACCACCCCGGCCCATCAACATACAGCCAGCCCTTTACCCCCTCGGTGGCGGTCACAGTGAAACTACCAGTCCGGTCAATGTTCACCCGGCGGGGTTGGGTGACAGTGATACCAGCGGCAGACGGCTGCGCATACGCAGACTTCACCGTCACCTCGGACACGTCCTCCAAAGGGCGGGAAGTAATATCGGAAATAGTGCCGGAAAGCTTAACGGCCATAATGATTATCCTTTCTCAATTTGTCCGGTCTCCCCGTTAAAAAGCCGCCACTTAGGCTGCAACGGTGGCTTGGCGGATTTCCCGTCCCAGTACAGGACCAGCGGAAGATTATTCAGCGTGCTTACAGGGACATACTTGGATAAGTCCGGTGGTTTCTTCCCCTCTAAAGCGGCTACTCGTTTAGAAAGGTCGGAGGTTCCTTTGTTTGCGGAGTCTGCTTGGGCGGCGATGTGGGCGAAGGCTTTACCGGCTTCATTGCCGGTGTGCTCGGCGTCGGAAACGATGTCTGTCGCGTCTGTGCGTCCATCAACCGTGTAGTTCTTTTCCACACCGTCGCCACTGTTGGGGTTAATGCCCATCGTCTAGCTCCTCCATCGCTTTCAGCCTCTCCAAACGCATCGCTTCGGCAGCAAGCTGGGATAACTCCAACGCGCTAAGCCCGTCGAGCGTCTTTGGTGCTGGTGTTGTGGATTCGGCACGTGCCCGCTTCTGCTCCACGGGTATCCACGCGACCTGCTCACCCGGTGTGCCCATGCCACCTAGTGGGTCGAGTTTCACCGCCGGGCCAAGCGCCAACGTCACGTCGTACAGGCCGGGCTTAGCAAAAGTCCCAGTCAAGGTGCCGTTATGCCGGTGTAGCTCAATACCGGGAGGAAGATACCCCTCCACGATGCGCACACCGCGCCTATCAGCACCCGGAATCTGAAAGTCCAACGACTCCCCAACCGTGGCGTGCTGGCGGTCACTATCAGTGTCGAAATCAACCGCCCACCCAAGCGTGACAGTCTCCGACTCCCCCACCTGAAAGCGAGCACCCAACTCATCAAAGACATGCCGTGCCACAGCAGACTCGCGACCCTCCGGAACCACGCCCAGAAACAGGCCCGCGTAAGGGTGCTCCGACTCCGGCACCCCTGTGGGCACGATATAGCGGTAATCCATTTATCCTCCCTTTGTCACGGCCAGCCGGCCAATCACAGCACGAACATTCTCCTTATTCGCCTGGTAGAGCTCACCCGGCGACGCCAACGAGGAGTAGTCACCAATGCGCAGTTGCCAGCCAACTTCCTGCCCCGGCTTCGAGGTCCACGTCAGCCCACTGACGTAGGCTGCCCACACCACGCCCCACGCGGTAACACCGATGGTGTCGCCAAGGTCGAAATCACGGCCCGGCAAATACGGGTCGGGGTTGTCGATGGAGAACTCGGCGCTGATGCCGCCCTCCGTTTCCTGCTTCGCCTGCCATGCTTTCTGCAGCGATTCCACCGTATTGGATTCACCAGTTTTGGAGATAGCCGTGAAACGAGACCGGCCATAATGAAACTGTCGGTTTTTATCCACGTACTCGTTGAGGACAAACAGGCGGTCAGCGGACATCTCCGCCAGAAGCTCGCCCGCGCCTTTAATACCCTCCGCAATAGGAGGACCAATGCCAGGAATCGCAGCCACCGCCGCAGCAATAGCCGACTTAATACCAATATTCGCCGCCTTATTCACGATGTCTGGTGACTTACCACCCACCAGCCAACGGTGGTCGGTGGACTTGCGCAGCTTCACATCTGGGGCGTCCATGAGGGTGTAGACCACCCACGGGCGCCGCCCATCGCTATTTCTAATGTCCACGTCCGCGAACTCGGTAGTGGACGTAATGAAATCGTCACTGCTAATCGTGCGTTTCAACTGGCGAAAAGCCTGCCCCACGATGCCGGCCGCGCCTGTGACCGTAGCCCTGGGGGCGAAGTCGATAATCGTCGTCGGCAACGACAGCTTGGTATATGACGGGAACGGTTGCGGGTCGCCTGGTAGCCACAGCCACGCGAAAGGCTGCACACCTGCCGCCGCCCACGTCGCTTTAAGCAAGTCCCAGGCGTTATCCCAGCGTGCGGACACCACGCACCATTCGGAGCGGTTGCCCGACATGACTGGGGAGCAAATCACCGGGTGCATCGACGGATTAAACCCACGCCACTGGCGAGGGCTCGTGTAGCCCGCCGTCCACGAGAACATGCTGTCCAGAAGACTCGGCTGCTGATACCCAATAAGGTTACGGCCAATCAACTTGCGCGAGACTTTTTCAGCGCTGCCGTCCTGGCGGTCCTCCCACTGCAACTGCACAACCTTAGACCGGTTGGACGGGTCCGCCCACAGTGGCAAGTGCTTTAGGTGCTCCATCGAGTCCACACCCGTGAGTTCCACCTCGGCGGGGTTTCCCTGCGGGTCGCCACCACGAGGGTTGATTTCCAGAATGCGGTAGCAGCGGCGTTTAAGACCGGGGCGCTCCACGACGACATGCACCGCGCCATGAATAAGCGCATCGAGGCTTCCGCCCTTATCGAGGTTGCGGAGGTCATCGCGTAGTAGGTAGTCCACCACGGGGTTGACCACACCCGGCGATACCTCACCCGGCAAGGTCATGGACATGTTGCCCACGTCCGCAAAAATGCCACCCCACTCGGCCTCTAGCCAATCCTCAATATCGAGCACCGGTTCCCAGTTCTTGTTATACAGGCCGACGTACTGTCCGTGGGCTTGCATGACCGCTTCGCGATGAGCCTTATGCTTTTGCCAATCAACCATGCGTCACCTCCACGGGCTAAGAAAGCGCGGGGTGACCTCTAGGGTCAGGCCCGCGCCCAATTGGAAATTGTTTTTCGTGTGGGGCTGTATGGTCTCCCCTACGAGTACGCCACGCAGTGATGACCACGTGCCAGAGTCAACGTTGCCGTCCTCGTCGGTGACTTGGCCTTGCATACCGCGCTCCAAATCAATCCACCGAGTGCCCGGCCCACTACCCAAACTCACACGCAACCCACTAGGCAGCGTGAAGTTCGTGGAGCGGCCATCCCACTTAAGGCGAAGTTTCGGGGGCAAATCACCCGGAACCGTCACAGTGACGTTACCGGCGTATGTCCTAATACCCCCAGACCAGAACCCATCAAGACACCTATACCGAACACTATCTTCAATAAGACGTGCCCCTGACGGATCTAGCTCAACCTCCGCGAAACCATCCAGCCGCACACGCGCCTCACGGTTACCACCATCACGCGCCACGACCTTCAGCTTGCCGTCCTCAAAATAGGACCACGCATTACGCCAATCCCGTAAAGTCTCCATCACCGAATCATCAGGCCCCGGACGAACAACAACATCCAACTCGCCATCAAACGCCGGAAACTTCGACCCTGTCACACGAGAACCGTAACGAGTGACCGACCCTGTCGAGGAGATCTCCACCTCACCGAAGCCGCCACCAAAACCACTCTCTTTAAGAACCACACGCTGCTCATCCGCTTCCGTGTCAAGCATCGAGTGCAAGATGAACTGCTCGCCAGGGCGATGCGGCGCAGTATAGGTGATTTTGTAGCCAGGCGGGTCCGGCAAATCGAAACCCGAAAAACCGGAACCAAACCTCACAGGATTCACCATCTACATCGCACCTCCCCTAGTCGTGCCAGCCACAGCCACACTCGTACGCCGCCGCAGCTTGCCAATCTCCTCAGTGTTGATAGTGACCTCGCCTTCGACCTTGTCCATGCGCTTACGCAGCACCTCCTGGCCCTCAAGGTTGACCACAAGCGTCATCCCATCATCAGACTTCAGGCCACCGCGCTTAATGTCACGCCACTGGTCACCGTTAAATACCGGCTCCGGCTCATTCGACAGATTCACGGCAATACCACCAGGCTTAAGCCAGCCGCCCTGGTCAAATACACCAACCTTGTTCAACAGCTTCTCGGCATTACCCATCTGCTGCCCATAGCGGTCAGGAAAGGCAGAAACCTGAACCTTCTGCGCAGCAGCTCCCGGGTCCATCGCGTGATAGTCGAAGCCCTTGAGCTTGTCGAAGAACATGCCGGCCGAATCGTATGGGGTCATGCGCTGCTTCACGGTGCCCCAAGCTCCGTTATCACGCTGCTGGAAAAGACCCACAGAATCGTAATCCGAACCAACAGCATCGTGACGGAATTTCAGCGACTCCGGCACAGCCCGATTCGCCCACATTTTCAGCGGGCTACCAGACTCCACCAACGCCGTCGCAATACCAATCCTCGCAGCCAGCTTATCCAACCTCATATCCTTCGCCTTGCGAGCAATCTCACCAGCAAAGAAATCAGGGCCCCACGTCGGGCCTTTTTTCTTCTCCGGTTTAGGCGCTGCAAGCTGCGGGTCCTTAGCCATCTTCGCCGGAGACAACGACGTTGCCGCATCAGACTCAATCGCCTGGGCATTCTTAGCGGCCACGCTGGTGCGCGGCTGCTCCTTAACCTGCTTCGAAGTGACGATACTGTCACCGCTTGGCAGCAGGTCTTTACCCTTGGTGGTCAGCAGCTTCTTGATGGTGGAATCTTTCATGCCGAGCATGTCGAAGATTCCGTCTACCGCGAAGTCCAGAATCGACTGGTCGCCCAGCCCCTTCGCGGCGGTGGCCTTAGCCGCATCCTCCGGCGACAACGCAACCGTCACCGTGTTCTCACCAGCGCTACCAGTGGTGTCGTCGGCACTCACAGAGACGGGCACACCGTCAATGGTCATGCTTGCGCCGTCCGGAATGGCATTCTGGTCAAGAATCTTGTTCATCTTCGGCGGCTTCGGCGGCTTAATGGTCTTATAGAAGAACGTGGCGAAATAGGAGTCCCACGCGCCAGCAGCGCGTCCACCAATCTGGCCGTTACCGCGAGCACCGCCCATCTCAATATTGGTGCCGTCCGGCAAAGTACCAGCGGTGTGACCGCCCGCAGGCCCGCCGTTCTTGAAGCCGATTCGCAGGTCGCCCTTCTTGCCACGACCACTCTTGAAGCCGTGAGAGGACAACCACGCAGCTTCATTGCCGGTAGCGAACTTACGGGGGAACGGGTTAATGCCAGCAGCAAACGCAGCCACTGCTGACATGGCTCCAGAGCAGTCGCCCCAGTTCGACCCGCCCCACACGTAGGGAGCACCCTCTAGGGAGCGCGCCGCCTGGTGCCCATTAGCAGACCGGCCTTCCACGAAATCACGCAAACTTTTGACCGTAATACCGCCGTTGGCGAAATACTGCGTCTTAGCCGGTGCAACCTGGGATGCTGTGCCCGGTTCGACCAGATTTCCCTTCTTATCTAGGACGGTCAGGCCGAATATGTCCGCGGTCTTGGCAAGTATTTGTGTGGAGCGTTTGCGCTTGGACTTGGCTAGTGGGATGTAGGACTCGCCGCCGGTTTCCGGCTCCGCCCAGATACGCCACTCGCCGCCCTTAGCAATCTGCGCCGTGTGCTTCTCCTTCGAGCCGCCGTTAGCGTAGCGCTCTAGCTTGTCGATACCGCCGTCAATGTAGGCACGGGTAATACCACCCTGCTCCATGTAGACGCCGCCGCCCGAGAAGCCAATCATGCCTCGAATCTTGTCTGGCATGACCGAACCAATAGCATTCTCAACCTGGCCAAACATCGACTTAATACCATTAATCAAGCCACTAATGATGTTCTTACCAGCGTTGACCAGCCACGAGCCAGCCGAAGCGAATACGCCCTGAACCTTGCTCGGAATCTGTCCGAGCACGCCCATCATCTCGCCAATCTTGTTGCGAACCGTACCCACCATTCGGCCAATAGCTTGGCCAAACGATGCGGCAACCTGCTTCGCATTCTCGAAGATGGACTTAAAGAAGTTCATCGCCGAGTTGATAACGCCATGGACGATGTCGGAAATTGCTTGGCCCATCGAGCTGAACCGATTACGGATATTCGAGAAATTACCCGTCAGCACGTCCGCCAGCAGACCGGCCGCGTTACGGAAGAAATCCCACGTTGGCTTAATGACGCCATTCCACACGTTGGAGATAAGCGAACCCATCGTGCGGAACGCGCCGCCAATCACAGCAGTGAACACCGAGGCAACGAACGTACCTACAGCCTGCGCAACCGACATGAACAGCGACAGAATAGGCTGAATAATCCCAGACCACACAGCAGAAATGACGCTGCCAACGAACTGGATAGCCGTCCAAATTCCATTAAACGCAGCCGTAACGACAGAGCCCAAAACTTGGAAGCCCGTCATCATCACGTCAACAATCGGCGCAATCCACGTCTGGTAAAACTCACCAAAGCCGGTGGTGAACTCCGCCCACTTGGCCTTCATAAAATCCCAGGCAGCGACGGCAACATTCTTCAAATCCACGACGCGGTCGCGGAAGAACGTCAACGCCGTGAAAACAGGCGAATCTTCACTAATGCCCAGCGCGGCGGCATAATCAGTCGTGTCACCAGTCTTCAAGAAATCGAGGGCACCAGAGAAAATCTCCTTCACCCTATCGACCGCGCCAGTAACCTTCTCCACCGTGGCATCCCACGCGCCAGAAATCATGTCACCAATCTGAGAGAAAACAGGGCCGAAAGTAGACTGAATCCAATCAAGACCAGCCTGAAACTTCTCAACTACCCAATCCCAGCCAGCACCAAGTGCCTTGGTAAACGAGTCCCACATCTTGCGGCCCGTTTCCGTCTTGGTGAAGAATGCCCACAGTGCTACACCGGCAGCAACAATCGCAGCCGTAATCCACGTAATCGGAGATTTCCACATGGCCGTGTTCAGAAGATTTTGTGCGACAGTGGTCTCCATAATCGCGGTCTTCATCGACTTCATAACGCCGACAAATCCGCCAGCAGCCTTAAGACTAGACACCGCGTTATAGGCAGCCATGCCAGCAGTCAACGACCCCAGAGCACCCACAACACCCAGAACCGGGCCCTTATGCTCGCCTAGCAACTTCAGAGCATCAGCAACACCAGACACCGCACCCTGAGCAATCTCCAAAGCCGGGACTAAAGAATCAAAAATCTTCGTCGCGATAGGCTCCAACGCCAGTACCGCCTGGTTCTTAAACTGGTCCCACCGCTCAGAGAAACTAGCGGTCTCCTCTGCCAGTCCCCCAATCGTGTCCGAGGTGGCACCAGTCGCATCCATGAAATCATCCACAGACAGAGTGCCGGTCTTCACCGCATCCACAAACTGGGCGGCACCACGAGTGCCGAAAATATTGGACGCCATATCAATCGCTGCAGCATCATCACCCGCATTGATAAGTTCCTCGATACTGCCGATCGTTTCTTTCAACGCTTCCGGCGCGTCACGCCCCTCAGACGCAAACTCCGCCAGCGCACGCTGCATCGACTGCAGCGTCTTATCTGCATCCAGACCGGCCTTATCCATCTGGCCCACAAGTGCAGCAGAATCAGCCATCGAGAACCCGAACCCGCGCAAAACGGGGCCAGCCTTCACCGCCGACTGCGACAACTCAGTAATCGTCAACCCGGTCGCCTGCGACACTTGGAACAACTCATCCAGCGCGGCCGGCATGTCCTTCGCCTCGATACCAAAGCCAGACATAGCCTTCGATACCTCGTTGATGTCCGCATCCACGCCGAGGTTCTGCAGCTGCATGAACTGAGCCGTCATCTTCTCAAGCGGCTCACCAGTCAACCCCAGGCGTGTATTCAGATCCGCAAGCGTCGAACCGATAGCCCCCATGTCGGAGCCGACACCAATGGACTCGCCAGCGACCTTGCGCATCGAATCCTGCAGCTCCTCAAACGCAGCACCACTAGCACCAGTGCCCGCACGAATCGTGTCATACGCATCATCAAACTGGGCACCAATGTCATACGCAGCTTTACCAGCCGCGCCCACCGCGCCAACAACCACGGCACCGGCGGCGGCAATCTTGCCCAGAGAGACCTCAAACCCCTGGCCCTTGCCGTCGGCGTCAGCCGCGGCGTCGCCAAACTCCCGGGTTGCACCGGTGGCTTCGTCCGTGGCATTCTCGAGGTCTTTCTGTGCCGTGGCGAGAGAATCGGAGGCACGCTTCGATTCCGCCATGGCCTTTTCGACGCCGCGCTCTGCCTTCTCAACATTCTGCGCAGCAGTCTCAACCTTGGCGCGCTTGGTGAACACGTCACCTTCAGCCTTAGCCAACTGCTCCGAGCTGGCCTTGCCAGACTTCTTCATGTCCGCCAGCTTCGACTCCGCAGCTTCCAGCTGCTTCGCCGCAGCCTGAGACTTCAGCACCTCAGAGTTGCGCTTCGCCTCAGCATCAGCCAACTCCTCCGAGGACTTTTTAACGCGGTAATTCGCCTTCTCGACCTTCGCCGCAGCATTGTCGGTGCCCTTGGAGATGCCCTTCTCGATGGAGTCTCCGGCCTTCTTCGCCGCTTTAGACGCCGGGGCCAAAAGCTGCGACTGCAGCTCTTTATTGATGCCAGACAGCGACACCGTTGTTGGCAAGACTGCATAGCCTGCTGCGCTCATAAAGAAACCTCCATCAAAAAGGCCGCGCAGGCATATCACCTGGCGGCGTTAAACTTTCGGGCCTTCTCACGTGCCCGCTGCATCGCAAACTCACGCTCCTTAGCGCGACGCTCACGCTTAAGCTGCTCCCAACGCGGATGCTTTTGCTCAGTCAGACTCGACCAAATATCCATCAAGACAGAGGACACTTCACTCACAGGCGGGCGGTCTTGAACTGCAGAGTGAAACAGTGACTCGGGCGGAAGATGCTCCGCCAAAATCAACATGCGCCGCAAAGTCATGCGCGACGCTCCCCCACCCTCACGGTAAAAATCCCGGTAATCCAGGTGATAGAACCGCTGAAAATCAACCTCTACCAAATCCTCATGCTGGGCAATGAGGTACAGCAGCCCTATTTTCCCTGGCGGCGCTCACCCCACGCCTCAAACACCTGACGAAACTCCTCAACAGACAGGCCAAGGTCAATGAGTTTAAAGACCTGGTCTTCACCGATGATGGCTTCAAGCACACTCGGAATGTACTTCTGCGCGTAACGCTCGTGGAACACGAACATCATGCCGGCCGGTGCTGCTTCACGAGTCCAACGGTCTTCAATCTCAATTTCTTCGCCATCAACGTCGATGGTGAAGGTAGGGTATTCGATGTTCTCTTCTGGGGTGTCGGTGGTGGTTTCTTCGAGGGCTTCGGCCTGGGCGCCGGTGGCGTCCTTTGGGTCGATGTTGTCGTTCTTTTTCTTGCGAGTAGTCATGGCAGACCCTTTCACATTGAGTTGTTTATTAAGAAACTTGGGCAGACCTTGGGGTTAGGGGTAGGGGCGGTCTGCCAAAATCTCCCCTACCCCATCGCACTACTGCGTAGCGCCAGCCTCCTCGCCGGCACCAGCGTCAGTATCAGCGCCGCGAGACGGAGCCTCCTCCGCAGCGTCGACAGTGTCGTTCTTCTCCTCAGAGAAACGAATAACCTCCGGCAGCTCATCCGGGGTATCGTCACCACGCAGACGCAGGTAGTCATACAGTGCGCCGTACTGGTCCTTGCGAATCTCAGCCTTAAACTGAGTTACGGAAGCACCATCATCGTTACGCTCATTACCGGAATCTGCGTACACCAGAGCACGACGGCGAGAAACATCAATATAGATGTCACCGAAGCTATTGGTGGTCTTGAACGCAATGAACACCTCGGCAGGGTTCTCCGGCGCCATAAGAACACCCGGTTCACCCTCCTTGAAGTCAGAGCCTGGCCACAGCAGCGGGAAAGTCACGTCGTTCATTTCGAGCGCGTCGAAACCACGAACGTCCTTCTTGAACTTGTTATTCAGAAGCTGCAGCACGCCACCAAACGAGTTGATTTCAGTGCGGTCAACCTCCGGCTCCTGCGTAATGGCGGAACCATCGTTGAGCAGACCGACGAAGCTCCACACAGCCGGGTCGAATGAACCATCAATGCCAATCTTCGGATCGGAATCGGTAGAGGTGTAGACCTCCGCGTCCTTCCAGACATCAATCATCCGGGCGCGGTCAGTTTCCAGAGTCTGGGTGCCCTGGTCAGTGTTAGGGGTAGTCATTTAGGAAAGTCCTTTCTTAGTTGAAGCAGCCACGACCGTGACCGCAGCGACCCAACCCTTAACGTCCTCATCTTTCACAATGAGGAACGGGCCGGGAGAAATACGAAAACCCCCAACAGAGTGGGGGTTTAACAGCCAAGCGTTTATCTCACTAGCAGCACGTCGAACTTCCGGCTCATATTTTCCGTACACATTCACACGCACATTCTCAGTCGACGTAGCACGGCCCGAGCGTGGAGAACCATCACTCGACACCGTCACTACCGGGCCATCATCAACCGACCACCCCTGCGGGATAGCCGCCGCGACCCTAATCGACTTCGCCATCACGCCACGCAAAGCGCGGCGAATGACCTCCGGGGCGTTACGCTGAATAAAGTAATCCAACTGCGTCACCTCGGGTTATACCGGTGCACATCCAGGCCTTGCGACGCTGCAGCACGAGTCAACGTGCCGTGCTTAGCCTGCATAGCCAGGCCCTTCGCATGAGCGATAGTGACCAGCGCAACGGGCCGACCCTTACGGTCAGTCTTTTGCGTCACTATGACGGGAACATCCCCGTCCACAGCAGACGCAACCGCCTGAGCCTTCGCCGCGAGTTGCGGAGCCAACGCCGTCAGATTCTCCCTGTACCAAGAATCCGGAATATTCAAACGAGGTTTCCCGACCTTCGCCACTAGCCCTCACCCCTCACACAATCGAAAACCACAGACGGGCGATGCCGCCTGTACACAGGACGACGATGTTTAGACCAGTCCCACGCAGTAATACGCACCTGATACCGCTTACCGCGCACAGTGACCTCATCGCCATCCGAGACAGCAGTGCCGGGCGGCGCCCACACACGCAGAATGTCACGAGTACCCTGCTTGTCCTCATCTGACATTTCAGACAATGACAACGGCTGCACCGACTTCACCACAACCTCACGGTCAGGCACTCCGGCTACTGGGTAACCATCATCATCCACACCACCAGCAGCACCATGAATAATGACTGCTTCGCTCACCATGCACCCCGCTCACTGAACTCTGCACCACGAAACGCAGTACGCCGACCATACGGAATGACACGGCCACCACGACCACGTGGGAACCCACCAACACCAAGGCCCAACAGGTCTAATATCGCATCGTCAATTCCCACACCGCCCCAGTGAAACCGAAGCCCCTGCGAGTACGTCACCGAATCGGACTCCTGGCCCGTAGTCGACGACGCCGATGCAACACCCACATTGTCGCCAATGAGGACAGCCTGAAACACCATCGCACGCACAGCCTGCTTAACTGCAAGCTGCAGCCACCGAGAACCAGCAACCTCACTCTGGAAATCACGCCCACGCCGAGCAAACTCCAACTCGATAAGCTCATAAGACTGCTCAATCAGCGCGTCTACACGCGAGCGTTCTTCATCCAGCAAGGGGCGCGGGAAAACGTCAGCAACATCATCAACGGAGATCTTCATCTGCCCTCCCCTCCTTAAGGTCTAGCGCGACTGATTAACAGTCTTAGTAACAAAGCCCATAATCTCGTTGCGCTTGGTTAATCCGGTGAGCTTAATGCCATTCCGGCGGGCGTATTCTTTCCACTCCGCTACAGGAGCGGTCTTCTTAGGCAACGCCGGATAGCCAGAGTTCTGCACCACCGAAACCGTTTCTTCAACCGGAGTCTCCTCCGGTTCTTCAACAGTCTCCGAGACAGGCGGCTCCGTCGGCTCAGTAGCTACTACGCCCAGCTCAACGAGAGCATCAAAGTCTTTGTCTTCAACCTCGATGACTTCACCAGAACGGTGCACCACCGTTGACCCAAGGGGGTAGCGGGCAGCCTTAGCAAGACGAACTCGCTTCATGCCTAGCCCCCTTCCTAAATAGCGCCAGTGATCTTCACAAGCGCCTTCGGAGCACGCACAACCAAGGAACGGAAGTGCACATAATCCGAACGCCAAGTCAGACGAGGACCACCCATACCAGACTGGCCACCCTCCTCATACCAATCAGAGAATCGCGGCGGCTCCGCCTCAAAGCGAGTACCAAGACCACCAGTCGGGGTCTCCGACATCACGTAAGCAACGCCATCTTCCATGCCGTCATCTACAACGAGCTCGAACTGCTCGCCAATGACTGGCTGGCGACCAATCGGGGTGAAACGCGGGTCCGCATGCGCCATATCGCCGACGTACAGTTCAGTGACCTGCTTGTTACGCTTCAGCGCATTGATGGTGCGGCGGTTCGCCCAGACATAACGACCGGCGTACCCAAAGCGTCGCCCCTCATGGTCGACCGCTCCTGCTAGCAGGTCATCAGCAGCGTAGAGGTCATCCATTGCCTTGGCGTCCGCAGTGTTCCACTTCTGCGCGACCGGCAATTCCTCCACCTGGTCGTCAACTGCAGCGAAAGCTGCAAGCGCGTCACGGCCATTCTTGCGGCGAATCTCCGCAGCACGACCAAGAAGCTCACGCTGCACCGCCGCACCAGAGGTGAAGTTGCGCTGCGCGTAAGACACGCGGACACCAATACCAACAGGCAGAAGATCCGTATGGCGACGCTCACCACGGTTAGGGTCACCGACCGGAATCTCCGCGAACTCCGCAATGGTCTGGGCTTCCTCGTCCAGGCCCGGCGCGGAGTCCAGATTGTAACCAACGGTCAGCTTGCCGCCCGTGTTAAACGGGTCGAAAATCAGCTCATAGGCCTGTTCGCCTTCCAGCAGCTCGTTGACTGCACCCTCGATGAGTTCCGAGGAGGTCAGGATGTCCTCAACGGACAGGTCCTTCAGGTCATCAAAATACGAGTTAGTAGTGCTCATTAGAGTGTTCCTCCTAGGATTCAGCAGCAGCTGCCACAGCAGGCAGCTGGTTGAGGATGGTCAGGGTCTTGCCGTTCTCGGTGGCGCGCACTGCCACGCCGACCTGGACGGAACCAGATGCGGACGCCTTGCCGTCAGCCGCGGCGAATACCGCAGCGCCGGCCTTAATCTCACCGTCGGTTTCTAGCTTCACCGCAGCATCGCCGTAGTGAACGGCGATAGTCGCAGCACCAGGCTCCTTCGGCTCCACTCGACCAGCCTCGGTAACTGCACCAAAGACAGCGCCGGACGCATCAGCATGCTTAATCTTGCCGTTCTCATCAACAGCGACGAGACGGAACTTCTCAGTGTCGGCCGCAACCTCAAAAGAGATGGGGCCGGAGCGGAAAGTAGGGTTCGACATTTACTTATTCTCCTTCTTATTCTGACGGTTTGCCGCGGCCTTGGCGCGCAGCTTCTCAAGCTTGGACATGCCGGCAACATCACCGGAATGGCCAATCTCCTGCACTGGGACAGCCACGTTCTTCGGCAGGTTGCCCCAAATCTTTTCCGCAGCGACCGGGTCAGTCTGGTAAGCGGCGATAGCTGCCGCACGGTGGCCTGCAGAGTATCGGCCTTCTCGGATGTGACGGTCGACCTTCGCTTCGAGCGCTCGGCGCTTGTCCTCTGCGAGCTTTGCGGAGTACTTCGCCCGGTCAGCCATGTACTCGTCCCACACAGCACGCGGAACGGTGACCACGTCCGCCGCAGCTTCTCCGCCGGCAGGGGCAGCGGGGGCATCTTCGCCGGCGCTTTCACCGTCGTTGGTATCTTCAGACAGTGCACGCACCGTCACAGATAGTGGCACCGCTGTATCATTCACCATCACAGTGAACTCAGCGGTCGAGCCAACCTCAGCTCCGGAAGGTGCAGTGACCGTTACCGTGCCACCCTCATCCACGGTGGCCTCGAAACCATCCGCCACATCGCCCATGGTGAACGTGAGCCCTGCGGACTTCGCCAACTCCACCGCGCCAGGGGTCGGCTGCGGTTCAGTCCCCTCCGGGATTACCTCAACCTGCTCATCATCGGCGGTAGTATCACCAATCTTCGCGTCAACGGTGATGCGCTCCGTTGGAACAATCTTCACGTCATCCGGGTAGGTCACATCAACGTCACCGGAAATCTTGACGGTCTCATTAAAAAAGCCGGAGAGTGCGTTCTGCACTTCCTCCGGCTTCTTGCCCAACTCCTGGGCAAGCTGATTAAGAATACTCACTGTATCCCCTTTCTGCCCATCACTGGGCGTCGTAGTTGCGTCCCCCGATTCCGACCGGAGGACAGGCGGCGGCGGAGCCGCAGCCCGGGACGAGTACCGAAACTGGGCAAACACCCGACTTGAACCAGCTGCCGCCTCAACCGGCTTCTTCGCATCCTCAATTGCATCCACCAAGCCAGCCTCTAAAGCTTCCTCGGCGGTGTACCAAGTCTCCGCACTCATCGCCTGCAGCCAGTCATCAAGCTCACCGCCAGCCTTCTCGGCGTAGATTGAGGCAAGCTTCATATCCTGACGCGCCAAATAATCCCGCTTCTTGTCAATATCGTCGGAATTACCAGACAGCATTGTCCACGCCTTGTGGATCATTAGCTCGGCGTTCGAGCGAATCACGACCCGCTCGCCTATACCGACAGCAATGAACGACGCGGCAGACGCGGCCAAGGACTCAATCACGACAGTGATGTCACCGTCATAGGCGCGCAGCGTATTAAGAATCGCGATGCCCTCATACACATCACCGCCGCCCGAATTGATACGTACCCGAACCGGGCCACCATCAAACTCGTTGAGCTGCTCCTGAACTTCCTTGGCTGTATTCTCCCAACCAATATCGCCGTAAATCAACAGGTCATTCATCTACTACCTCCCCGCTGTTATTCTCACCCGCAGGTTTCTCACCCTCCGGGGTTAGGGTGACGCCCATCTCTTCTTCCGCGTCACTCAGTGACTTCTTTGCTTTCAACGCCTCAAACAACGACCGGGCCGCAGGGATACGGAACGTCGACCGCACCCACTGCTCAAGGTTCGGTTCCTTCGTCAACACGCCCTGCGCCGCAAGCTGAGATACATCACCCGGCGTAAGGTCCTTCTGAACCTGAATCCGAGTCGACGTAATCAGCGGAACCGGCCCGTCATAGTAAGGGAACGAAACAGCAACAAGGTCTTCAACAATGTGCTGCGATGCTATATCAGCAATCCATTCCGAAATGGACTGCAACCCTTGAATGAACTCGCCTAGCTGAACATTCGCCAGAGCGTAGGAACCGCCCGCGCCGGTCAGGTTAAGGTGGGTGGCGTTGCACGCAATAGCAATCTGCGAAGCGTGATACTGCATCGCTTTTTCAATATCCGGCAACGTGCCAGAAACACCCTCGACAGGCATTTTCGCCCCAGGCGGCAGAGAATACGCAGTAACCTCACCTGCAGCGTAAGACTCCGCTAGCTCCTGGCCACGGTTCAACTCCTCTTGAACCTGCGACCGGTCCGTAAGCTCAGACGCCTGATACTTCGGAATACCCATACCGTTGCGCTGCATAACCAACGAGTTGAGCTTCTCCATCTTCATCAACTCAAGCCAGTTATCACGCGCAGGGGCAAACACACTAGACCCCTGCCAAGTATCATCACGACGACCATGCCTATACGCCACTAAACGCTCCACGGGGATAAAGGTGTCTTTGCCGCCCTTCACCCCACGCTGCGTGATACCCACCAGTCCACCGTCAGAAGCCACATGAATCTTGCGAATGGATATGTTTGGGCGCGGTGCGAGCTTCCGCAAATGATGACGCCCATCATCACCTAGCTCGTAGACCTGCTCAAAGAAAGCAACACCTGTAAACACGGCTTCCAGGGCCATTTTCAAATGCTCATCCCACGACACACGACCAGTACGGCGAGCCACCTGTCCATCTTCGCCCTTCACAGGCAAACGCAAATCAGTCGACACCAGCTCAACCACTTCTGCAGGCGCGCCGTTCGGCTCAACCGACCATGCAGCCTGCTCAATCGGCTTACGAATTGCATTCTCAACCTGCGAAACCTTCGCAGTAGAACGCATCTCCATAAACTCCGCCTGCTGTGTCGCCCAAGACAACGAATCCGGCCGGCCAATACGCGGAGACCACGCAGGCGACGACGCGTGCCCAAGTTCGCGCACCATCGAATTGTCAGCCAACGAGCGCACCTCCCATCAACTTCTTTCTCGAAAACACCGGGAACGTACCCACCGGGTTCTTCTTCTCAACCTCAACTTGCTTGTACGGCACCTGGAACTCCGCAATGAACTTGTTCAAAGCCCACAACGCAAACGTTCCCGCCACAAGCACTGACACTTCACCGGAAAAACGCTCAATCGACGGATAGCGACCGCCACCATCACGCACTGTTGCAACGCGCAACGCGCCTACCCATTCCTGCGCACCATCATGCGTGAGACGCCCATCAGCGACGGCTTGCTTCAACTCACGCAAAGCACCCGCGACCATTCCACCGTTCAACAACACAGGCTCAATTCCTGCCGCCTGCAAATGCGGCACAAGAACACCAGCCGGAGAATCCTTATCCAGAACAACCGCCGCAGGGTCATCATTCTCCACCACAAAACGACGGATGGTCTTAACGGTGGACTCGACTTCGAACGCCTTATCACCATTCCGCTGCTCAAGATGAACACCCCGCGAAGTCTGCCCAGCAGACACAAAGGTCACCGACTCCGAATCCGGCGACACCTCTACCGCAAGCACACACTCACCAACGGCAACACGACGCTCCACTGCCAACGACCCCCAACGCTCAAACGGAACAATCGGCTCAAAATCATCACCAAGCTCATCGACCCACTGACACAAATGCTCAGTACGAAACGCCGCCTCCGACTTCGACTCACGGAAACCCGCCAACGTCGCCATCGTGATACGCCCATTGCCAAGATCCGGATTCGCCTGCTTCCACCCCTCAACATCATCAATATCCGCCGACGGGTCAGCAGACCACTCAAACAACCCCATACGAGTATCACGCCACGCGCCCTCATCAAGCGGACGCTTCGCCATATTGCGATAATCACGCAACACGACCGAATGGCCTACGCCAGCATTCGACGTAATAACAATCAACCCATTGTCCGGCACCGCAGTGGTAGCTTCCAACGAGTTCACACCCGTGAAGTCTTTTTGAGTACGCAGCTCATCAATGTAGAGCAAATCCACCGTGTCACCACGGCCAGCATTCTCATCAATCCCCACCGGGCGATACCGCTGCCGCTTACCCTTAGTCCACATAGCCTGCGCACCCTTAGAATGGTCAACGCGGCCTAGAATCCTACGCAGCTTCGGGTGACGCTCAATCTCAAGCAGAATCTCATTCCACAAATCAATCGACTTATTTAACGTCTGCGCCGCGGCCATAACTTCCGGCATACGCTTGCGGAAAATAGCCCACTTAATGAGCTTCTTCACCCAGTCAGTCTTGCCATTCTGGCGAGAAATCAAAATCAAAGTCTTGGTAAACCGCAAACGGCCATTCGGAATCGGACGACCACCACGAACCTCCGGCGAAGCGTACAAACGCTCCACCTTCACAATCTCCGCCGAGGGATCGTCCTCCAACATGGCGAACTCGAGCGCTTTTTCTTTCGTCAGCACCTCAAGCGCATGCATCGACAACCACTCCTGATAGTCAGAAAGCGGCTCGCCCAAAATCTCATCGCAAAACCACGCCATATCGTGGCCCCACGACGCCCCCGGCTCATCAAGGTCACGCAGTGGCGGGGTAAACACCCGCGGCAAAGTCAAAGCCACGACCACTCACCCCTACCTGCTAAAACTCGTCATCCTCCTGGACATCATCATTCAAGCCCAGCTTCTGCTTCCCCTCCGGATTAAGCCCCAACCCCGTCAAAACCTTGTTCAACGTAGGCATCGGGCCGAACGAGGTCTTTGAAATAGCGTCCGGGTCACCTGATTCACGCGCCTCGTCAATAATCGTCGCCAAATGCAACGCCAAATCAACCGAAGCCTGGTCAGACTCCACCAAATGGTCTGCAGACTCAACTGCTTCAACGACCGAATCAACCATCGAGCGCAGCCCATCATTCTCAAAATCCATCAACATACCTCCCTATACGCGCACGACCCCCCATTTTTCACCAGAGAGAGAATCCCTGACTGCATGCGGACGGGGCGGTGTCAGGGAGAGGGCGTGTCAGATTTTTTGGTCACCCCCTGGGTCACCAGTTGATTATTTTTCCGCCGGGCCAGTCGAGCCCCACCCCTGTTTCGGTGTCAGTGGTTTGGCCGTGCTTGGCGTACCATTCGGGACCGTGTTTAACCCATGTGCCTTTGCCTTTACCGTTTAGCGTGCGGTTGCATTTGCGGTGTATGAGGCGTTTGGGTGGCTGAAGTGTCCCAGGTTTTGTTCCGTTTGAGTAGATGGGAAAATCTGGAATATGCCAAGAAAATTTGACCAGGATGCA